>URWP01000145.1 GCA_900551645.1 uncultured Bacteroides sp. | reverse complement strand
CATAGAAGAACTGAAGGAAAAATTCGGTGGAAGTCAGTGGTTTGCCCATGAAAAGGATGATTCCTTTAAAAGTTCCATCGGGCAAATATACCAGACTTTTGGCGGGCAAGACCTCTACCCTTCTGTAGAGGAAAAAGCGGCTATGCTGCTTTATCTCGTCACGAAAAATCATTCGTTTAGTGATGGCAACAAACGTATTGCGGCCACCCTCTTTCTGTGGTTTATGGCCGGTAACGGCATTCTCTATAATCCGGATGGAAGTAAGCGCATTGCCGACAATACCCTTGTGGCTCTTACGCTGATGATAGCCGAGAGCCGTACGGAGGAAAAGGATATTATGGTGAAAGTAGTTGTAAACCTGATAAACAAGAACAATTATGAGTAAGGAGAATTATAGACGGCTGGGTGATTATATTCGTGAGGTGGATGTAAGGAATCGGGATTTGGAGGTGAAGGAGCTTTTGGGGGTTAGTATCTCCAAAGAATTTATACCATCTATAGCAAATACTATCGGAACTGATATGTCTTCTTATAAGGTGGTTGAACCATTGCAATTTGCGTATGGTCCGGTTACATCGCGTAACGGTGATAAAGTGTCCATTGCATTATATATGGGTAAAGGAAAAATTATTATTTCGCAGGCCTATACGGTTTTTGAAGTAAAGAATCAGGATAAACTTTTTCCCGAGTATCTAATGATGTGGTTTCGTCGTCCAGAGTTTGACCGTTATGCCCGCTTTAAATCTCATGGCAGCGCAAGAGAGATTTTTAGTTGGGAGGAAATGTGTGATGTTTTTCTTCCTATTCCTTCCATTGAACAACAACGAAAGATAGTTGCCGAATACGAAACCATTTCCCGAAGAATCCGTCTGAACAAACAAATAATCACTCGTTTGGAAGAAACAGCTCAAACACTCTACCGCAAAATGTTTGTAGATGAGATTGATAAAGAGAATTTGCCGGAAGGTTGGAGAATGGGGACATTGGAAGAAATTGCCGATTTCAAGAATGGCAAGGCTATAAAAACAAATAACGGCATTATACCTATTTACGGAGGGAATGGAATAATAGGTTACACGGAATCTTTTAATGCGAAGAATGTAATCATTATTGGAAGAGTAGGCATTAATTGTGGAAATGCATTTTTAGAGCCTAATAAATGTTGGGTAAATGACAATGCAATGATGGCTATGTCTAAATCGAATAATATATATTTCTTATATTGGCTTATACGTGGGATGGATTTAAATAGTCAAAGCGAAGGTTCTGGTCAACCACTGTTGACACAAGTTATATTGAATCAACAAGAGTGTCCTATTCCGTCACATATCGCAATAAAAAGATTTGATGATCAAGCGAAGATTTTGGTTAGGAATATATTTTTAATGCAACATGAGATTATAAAATTAACTGAATTACAGTCTTTGCTATTGGCGAAGATGGGGCAATAAGATTGATTAGTTATGTCATTTAGTTTAATAAAAGCGATATTTATAAATCGTGCACCATTTGAACATTTAGAACTTGATTTTAAAGAAAGAGGTATAAATGTTTTGTCCGCAATTAATGGGAATGGGAAAACAACTATTCTTTCACATATAACAGATGCTTTTTATGAATTGGCGAAAGATGTATTTCATAATGAATTTGAAGGTCGAGAAAATAAATATTATAGAGTATCTTCTTCATTGTATAATCTTAATCCTGCAAATCCTTCATATGTATATTTGCGGTTTGAATACAATGGTGAGTATATAGATTATGTTGATATTCGCAATAAATGTACGGAGGAGCAATACAATTCTGTAATTATTTTGGATTCTAAAATTGAGTTTGCAAAAATTCGTAATACACTTTCCGAATCAAATAATATCAAGTATTGGTCATTGAATGATGAGAAGAAAATAAAGGATATCTTTTCTAATTCTGTATTAACATATTTTCCTTCATATAGATACGAAACACCAAGTTATCTTAATGAACCTTATAACATCAAATTGGATTATGCAATAAAGAGTAAGTTCAATGGTTATCTTAATAATCAGATAGAAGTTATCTCAGATTTACCTACATTAGTTAATTGGTTCTTGGATGTATTACTTGATATGAAATTAAAAGAGGAAACACGATTGTTTCAAGATGGAAATAAAGTCCTTCCAATAACAATTCCTTCTGCAGAACAAAAATGTGTATGGGATAATCTTAATAAAATTGTATCAAGTGCATTATCTTCGAAACATTATAAAGGAATAGTAAGATTAGGCATAGGTAGAAGAAATAGTGGTGCAACTAGAATTGCTATTATGAATGATATACCACAAGAAACTTCAGTATGCATATGTCCCTCGATATTCAATTTATCAGCAGGTGAATTATCGTTAATTTCCATATTTGGTGAGATTTTACACCAAGCAGATAATAATTATAATAACATACAATTAAATAATATAAATGGGATAGTTTTAATAGATGAAGTTGATAAACACCTTCATATTACATTACAAAAAGAAATTTTGCCAAAGTTATTTGGACTATTCCCTAATATACAATTTATAGTTAGTTCCCACTCTCCATTCTTAAATATGGGACTTGCTGATACTATGGTAGAACGTTCCCAAATAATAGATTTGGATAATAATGGTATTACTTGTTCTCCAACCAGTAACGACCTATATAAAGAAGTTTATGATATGATGATTGGTGAGAATAATCAATTTGCCAAGAAATACTACCAATTAGAAAATACTCTTAAGGAAATAAAGAAACCTTTAGTAATAACTGAAGGCAAAACTGATATAAAATTTATTCAGAAAGCAAAGGAAGTTTTAAACTTAAACGATATAGATTTTGAGATTATAGCTCCTGATCAACAGCCAGATGGAGATTCGAACTTACAGAAGATGCTGGAACAATTGTGCAAAATAAAAAGGCCATTTCCTATTATTGGAATATTTGATAGAGATATTGAGGGTACTGTTAAAAAAATTGATATAGGAGATGATAAATATAAGAATTACGGTAATAGAGTTTATGCTTTTTGTATACCCATACCTAAGATTAGAGAAGGTAATGGACAAACAAAAATTTCAATAGAATATTTATTTTCAGATGAAGAGATTAAATCTCCTGTTGATAAAATTGGGCATAGGTTATTTTTAGGTACGGAATTCACAAGGCATTCAATGGTACATAATGAATATAATAATCTTACATTGAGTAAACCTGATGGAAAAGGTATAGATAAAATATTAGAAAACAATGGAGGGCAAGCTGTATATGATGAAAATGATAATAACATATTAGCAAAGAAGGACGATTTTGCAAATGCAGTTATAAGCGGAAATATCAAAATAAGTGTTGAAAGTTGGGAAAACTTTCGTCCAATTCTTGAAAAAATTAAGAAATTATCAGATATATAATTATGTCACACTTCAACGAACATACCCTCGAACTCTCCATCATGGAGTTATTCCAGCAGGAAGGCTACATCTATACCAGCGGAGAAGAGATTCATAAAGAAGCAGATGAAGTATTGCTGTGCGATGATATGCGTACGTATCTTCGTAACCGCTATCGAGAGACTGGTTTCACTTCCCTTGAAATAGAAAGTGTATTGGCAAAGCTGACAGCCAATACCGGATTTTCATTGTATGACAATAATGCACAGACCTATCGGCTGATGACCGAAGGGTTTTCGTTGAAGCGTGAAGATGCTGCCTTGCCCGATTTGTTTATCGAACCGATAGATTTCAGCGAGGAAGGAAGAGACAATAATCTGTTCCGTGTAGTCAATCAATTGGAAATAAAAGGAACCGAGAAGCGCATTCCTGACGGTATTGTATATGTGAATGGTCTGCCGGTAGTAGTGCTGGAATTTAAAAGTGCAGTAAAAGAAGATACTACTATTATGGATGCCTACACCCAGCTCACCGTGCGTTATCGTCGTGATATACCCGATTTGTTCAAATACAATGCGTTCGTGGTAATCAGCGATGGGGTAAACAATAAATACGGCTCGCTGTTTTCGCCTTACGATTTCTTTTATACCTGGCGAAAGGTGGAGGCGAACGACAAGGCGCTGGATGGTATCAACTCCCTGCTGACCATGGTTAAAGGATTGTTCCGCAAAGACAGATTGCTGAGCGTAATCAAGGACTTTGTGTTTTTCCCCGATTCGTCGAAAAATGAGAAGAAAGTGGTTTGCCGTTATCCCCAGTTCTTTGCCACTCACAACTTGTTTGAGAATATTCGCTTACATTCCAAGCTTCGGGAAGGAGGTGATGGTAAAGGTGGTACTTACTTTGGGGCTACCGGATGTGGGAAGAGCATTACTATGCTGTTTCTTAGTAGGATGCTGATGCGTAGCCGGGAGTTTGCCAGTCCTACAATTGTCCTGATAACCGACCGTACAGACTTGGACGACCAGCTTTCCAAATTGTTTGGTACAGCTAAAAATTTTATTGGTGATGAATGTGTGATAGATGTGGAGAGCAGGGACAAACTGCGTGAGTATCTGACCGGACGGACAAGTGGCGGTGTGTTTCTTACTACCATCCATAAGTTTACGGAAGATACACGTCTCTTGTCGAAAAGGGCAAATATTATTTGTATCTCCGACGAGGCCCATCGTTCGCAGACCAATCTGGCTATGCAAGTGAAGCAGACCGAGAAGGGAGTGAGACGAAATTTCGGCTTTGCTAAATACTTGCATGATTCATTGCCTAATGCCACGTATGTGGGCTTTACAGGAACTCCGATTGATGCAACGATAGAGGTGTTTGGCGAAGTGGTGGATGCTTATACCATGACCGAATCGGTCACTGATGGTATTACCCGCCGCATTGTGTATGAGGGGCGTGCGGCAAAAGTGTTGCTCGATAATAAAAAATTGCAAGAGATAGAGAAGTATTATGCCCAATGCGCCGAAGAAGGATCCAATGAGTATCAGATAGAAGAAAGTAAGAAAGCGGTGACCAAGATGGAGCGTATCTTGGGTGATTCTGATCGTTTGCAAGCGGTGGCCGAAGATTTCATTGCACA
Organism: uncultured Bacteroides sp.; assembly: GCA_900551645.1. GTDB lineage: Bacteria > Bacteroidota > Bacteroidia > Bacteroidales > Bacteroidaceae > Phocaeicola. The sequence continues at coordinate 2,131 of URWP01000145.1, read as the reverse complement.
TTATGAGAAGCGAGTGGAAGAGGGAAGTACGGTAGAAGGCAAGGCCATGTTCGTCTGTTCCAACCGTACCATCGCTTTCAATCTCTACAAGAAAATTATCGCCTTGCGTCCTGAATGGATTGAGGAAACCGGAGAAAAGAAGCAGGATGAAAGTTGTCTAATGGCTGCCGAACCGTTTATCCCTTATGGTAATCAAGGACTTCCTATTGAGAAAATCAAACTGATCATGACGCGAAGTAAGGATGATGAACGGGAACTTTATGAATTGCTGGGAACAGACGATGACCGTCGGGCTTGGGCAGAAGAATATAAAAAGCCTAAATCGAACTTCAAGATAGCCATTGTGGTAGATATGTGGACGACGGGTTTTGATGTAGACTGTCTGGACACGATGTATATAGACAAACCCTTGCAGCAACATACGCTGGTGCAGACTATTTCGCGTGTGAACAGGGTGTATCCGGGAAAGGAAAAAGGTTTGGTGGTGGACTATATCGGTATTAAAAGTAATATGAATGTAGCTTTGAAACGCTACGCACAAGGGGACGATAATTCGGATTCAGTGGAGAACATCGGGCAGTCTGTGGCAATGGTGAAAGATGAACTGGATATTATCCGGCGGTTATTCGGGAGTTTTGACTATTCCGTGTTTTCTACGGGGACACCGCTGGAACAATTGGATTGCCTGAATAAGGGAGCTGAATTAATGCAGCGCACCAAGGAGCAGGAGAACTTATTCATGGGTCATGCCAGGAAACTGAAATCGGCATTCAATCTGTGTAGCAACAGTGAAGAGATAAGCTATGCCGAGCGTGAGGAAATACACTATTTTTGTGGGGTACGGTCTATTATCTATAAGCTGACAACTGGAGATACGCCGGACATTTCTCAAATGAACAGGCGGGTTGGTGAGATGATAGAAGAGGCAATACAGTCGGAAGGTGTGGAAGAAATCATTCAGATAGGCAATGACAAGGAGAATCTGGACGTGTTAAGTGAAGAATACATGGAACGATTGGGTAAACTGAAGCTGCCTAACACGAAAGTGAAGCTGATGGAACGGCTCTTGAAAACTGTCATTACAGAGTTCAAGAAAGTGAACAAGGCTAAAGGAGTGGATTTTTCCAAACGCCTGAGTGCTTTGGTTGAAAAGTATAATGAACGTAGGGATAGTGCGATTTTTGCAGATGAGGTACTGACGGAAGTTGCAAATCAAATGGCCGATTTATTAAAGGAACTGAACAAGGAAAAGAAGTCATTTCAGAATTTAGGTATCAGTTACGAGGAAAAAGCGTTTTATGATATTCTTAAATCCATTGCAAAACAATTTGGCTTTGAGTATCCTGAAGAAAAATTACTGAAGCTGGCTGCTGAGATAAAGAAGATTGTGGCTGATAAATCAAAATATACAGACTGGTCTACCCGTGATGACATTAAGGCGGAACTGAAAATGGACTTGATTCTGATATTGGCAGAATATGGTTATCCTCCGGTAACAAATGACGAAGTATTTAAAGAGATTTTAGAACAAGCAGAGAATTTTAAAAAATATAACGGATAAAAAGAGTCAATGTAAAACTGACGACTAAAAAACAAACGAAACACAACGATATTCCAGAAAAACGGCTAACTTTGTCTGTGTAAACTAAAACAAATAAAGACTATGTATACCATACAGACAAACGCTTCCGGTACACGGAGCATGCAAATATCAGAAGAACATCTGAATACCATCGAAAAATATGCCCTCTTCCAGCAACTCATTGACAGTACAGGTATCATCGACGAATCGGTATTGGACAAACTGAAACTGAACATCCGCTCACTGCTGACTTCCATCGACGGCGATACCAAAGACCTGCTGGACCTCTGCCTGGACGTCATCTACCACGACAACATGAAAGCTTTCGGTCTGCACCAGCTCATCATGCTCTACATCAAGTGGGAACGCGAAAAAGGAAACATCGAAGAAGAAACGGAAGAAGAAGCATAAAACCGATTGATTTCTTTGACTCACATACCATGCCCCCGGATTACACTTAATCAGGGAGTGACGAATGAATCAACAAGACATAAACAATATCGGAATAAATTCCGGCCTTAGTTTTGAGGCGAAAAAGCGGAGAAACGG
>URWP01000144.1 GCA_900551645.1 uncultured Bacteroides sp. | reverse complement strand
AATTCCACGTGAGTGATGAGCGCACTGCGGTAGAAGTAGAAAAGGCCTTGAAAGCCATCGGACGTGAACCGGTATGGAAAGACTGGGACGCTTCGTTTGATCGGATTGCTCCACTGGCCCGATAACCTGTAACCCCAATCATGTATGGATTTGAATGAACGTTATAACCGCCAGCTGATTCTCTCCGAAATCGGTGAAGAAGGGCAAGCCCGTCTGCAGCAGGCGCGTGTACTGATAGTAGGCGTGGGAGGACTCGGTTCTCCCATCGCCCTTTATCTGGCCGGCGCCGGTGTAGGCACCATCGGTTTGATAGACGATGATGTAGTGAGCGAAAGTAACCTGCAGCGCCAAGTGCTCTACAATGAAACAGAGGTAGGACTTTCTAAAGCAGAAAAAGCCCGTGAACACCTGCAAGCCCTGAACAGCCACATTCGTATCGAGGCTTATCCTGAACGGCTGACCACCGAAAATGCCGAAACCATCATCAGTCGCTATGACCTGATACTGGATGGATGCGACAATTTCGCTACCCGCTACCTCATCAACGACACCTGTGTCCGATTAGGAAAAGTATATATATATGGTGCCATCCGTGCTTTCGACGGACAAGTTTCCGTGTTCAACTACCAGGGAGGTCCTGACTACCGCCGCCTCTTTCCTGATGAAGAAGAGATGTACCGCATGCCACATCCGCCCAAAGGTGTATTGGGCGTAACTCCTGGTCTGATAGGCTGTGCCGAAGCCAACGAAGCCTTGAAAATCATCATCGGTTATGGTGAAGTATTGAGTGGTAAACTCTGGCAGATAGACCTGAAGACCCTGGAAACTTTTACAATTTTAATCTAAAGATTAGGAAAATTTGCAATTGCTTAGTAACTTTGCCGCACAATTACCATCGCGCATGAAGTTAATAGTGATAACCCCTCCTACTTATTTCGTGGAGGAAGACAAGATTATAACTACCCTATTCGAAGAAGGGCTTGACATCCTGCACCTGCGTAAACCGGACACGGCTCCGGTATATGCAGAACGTTTGCTGACCCTTATTCCAGAAAAGTACCATAAACGCATTGTCGTGCACGACCATTTTTACCTGAAGAACGAATATGCTTTGAAAGGTATCCACCTGAATCATCGGAATCCGGTGGCACCAGACTACTATTCAGGCCATATCAGTGCTTCTTGTCACACACTGGAAGAAGTGGAAAGTGACAAACGGACCTGCGACTATGTATTTCTGAGTCCGATATTCGACAGCATCTCTAAAGAAGGATACACTTCCCGGTTCACTCCTGAAATTATCCGCAAAGCTGTACAAAATGGTATCATCGACAAAAAAGTCATCGCATTGGGCGGTGTAGATGAAGAGAATCTGCTGCGCGTCAAGGATTTCGGGTTTGGAGGTGCCGCTGTCATGGGAGGACTCTGGAATAAGTTCGACCCTGCTCTCGACTATAATTATCAGGAGCTTATCGCTCATTTCAAGAAGCTGAAAAAACTGGCTGACTGATTGTCTCACAATTTTATAGGAGAAACGTTTGTTTGACTTGAAGAAATGCTATACCTTTGTAATTAATTAAAGGCAATATATCATATAAAAATGAACGCAACAACACCGTTTAAAGTTTTCTCGGGCACAAACTCGAGATATCTTGCAGAAAAAATCTGCAACAGCTTGGGCTGCCCCCTTGGCAACATGAACATTACCCACTTCGCTGATGGCGAATTTGCGGTATCTTACGAAGAATCTATTCGTGGCCAGCACGTATTCCTGGTGCAGTCTACGTTCCCGAACTCTGACAACCTGATGGAACTGCTGTTGATGATTGATGCAGCTAAACGTGCATCTGCCAAGAGTATCATCGCTGTTATCCCTTATTTCGGATGGGCTCGTCAGGACCGCAAGGACAAACCACGTGTTTCCATCGGCGCTAAACTGGTAGCCAACCTGTTGAGTGTAGCAGGTATCGACCGTTTGATTACCATGGACCTGCACGCTGACCAGATTCAGGGATTCTTTGACATTCCGGTAGACCACCTGTATGCCTCAACTATCTTCGCACCTTACATCCAGTCTCTGAACCTGGAAAATCTGGTAATCGCTACCCCAGACGTAGGTGGTTCTAAACGTGCCAGTACGTATGCTAAATTCCTGGATGTTCCTTTGGTATTGTGTCACAAGACACGTGAAAAAGCCAATGTAGTAGCTTCCATGCAGATTATCGGTGACGTAAAAGACAAGAACGTGATTCTGATTGACGATATGGTAGATACTGCGGGTACTATCACCAAAGCTGCCGACATCATGAAAGAAGCCGGAGCAACTTCCGTACGTGCCATTGCTTCTCACTGCGTCATGTCAGGACCTGCATCAGAACGCGTACAGAACTCACAGCTTGAGGAAATGGTCTTCACAGACAGTATTCCTTACTCTAACCGTTGTGCGAAAGTTAAACAGCTTTCTATCGCAGACATGTTCGCTGAAACAATCCGTCGTGTGATGACTAACGAATCTATCAGCTCACAGTATCTGATTTAAAGATAAAAAATTAAAAAAGAATTTCACCCGAAGAAATTCAATTTCCAAAGCGAAGAACCTTCCGGTCAGCGACCCTAAGATTCTTCGCTTTGATATATTATCTCCTTAGCCTAAAACAGTTTATCTTCAGACATCCTACATCATGAAAATCCTCTGGCTAGACCTGAACAGTTCCTACGCACACGCATCATTGGCTTTACCGGCTCTTCATGCCCAGTTACTTCACCGGAAGGACCTGACCTGGGAAATCGTATCGGCTACCATCAACGAAAATCCGGGTATGATAGCGGGAGAAATCTACCGTAAAAAGCCCGATCTGGTAGCAGCTACCTGCTGGCTTTTCAACCACGAAATACTGATGCATATACTGGGACGCGCCAAAGCCCTGCTGCCTGAAGCCACCATTGCTTTGGGAGGACCGGAATTTTTGGGGAATAACGAAGAATTCCTGCGGAATCATTCTTTTGTAAACTGCGTTTTCCGGGGAGAAGGAGAAGAAGTCTTTGCCCGATGGCTGGACATATGGAATATCCCCGAAAAATGGAATTCCATTGAAGGACTCTGCTACCTGGACAACAACCGGAAATATCATGATAACGGACTGGCACGCGTCATTGGATTCGACCGCCTGAACAATCCGGAACAAAGCCGTTTCTTCAACTGGGAGAAACCCTTTGTACAACTGGAAACCACACGCGGGTGCTTCAATACCTGTGCATTCTGTGTCAGTGGAGGTGAAAAACCTGTCCGCCCCCTATCTATCGACACCATCCGCGAACGTATCTGCACCATCCAGTCGCACGGCATCCGGAACATCCGTGTACTGGACAGAACCTTCAACTACAACAGTAACCGGGCCAAAGCATTGTTGGCTCTTTTCCGTGAGTTCCCGGATATTCATTTCCACCTGGAAATCCATCCGGCCCTACTGACCGACACACTGAAAAAAGAACTGGCAGATATGCCTGCCGGACTCCTTCATCTGGAAGCCGGCATCCAAAGTCTGCGGGAGGAAGTATTGGAGACCTGCCATAGAAAAGGAAAACTGCAGGATGCTTTGGAAGGTCTACGCTATCTCTGCAACCTGCCTAATCTGGTGACCCATGCCGACCTGATAGCCGGATTACCCCTGTATCATCTGACACAACTGGTAGAAGATGTACGGACTTTGGCCGATTATCGTGCAGGAGAAATCCAACTGGAATCACTGAAACTGCTGCCTGGAACCGAAATGCGGAGACGCGCCGAAGAACTCGGCATCCGATATTCTCCCTATCCGCCTTACGAAGTATTACAAACCCGTGAAATTACTCCCGACGAACTACAACGGGCACGTCTCTTGTCCCGTCTATTGGACGCCTATTACAATACATCTGCCTGGCAGGACATTACCCGTCGGCTGATTACCGAACAACCGGAATTTCTCCTCCATTTCCTGGACCATCTGATAGCACGGAGCGTTATCGACCAGCCCATGAGTCTGGAACGAAGAGGCATCATCCTGTATGAGTATTGTAAAAACCACTATCCAGACTATACTTTGGCGGTCAGCCTGGCATGGATAGAAGCTGGTATGTCGCTCAAGAAACAACCTGCAGAACGGGTACGTACCAAACATGTTGTTCCACCAGCCGACTGGCAATACTGTTGGGGTACTTACCACGAAGGTCTCCGTCTGTGTAAACTGGAAGACGAACGGCATCAACGCTGTTATTGGTATGGTTTTGAAACAGAAATACAAGAGAGCAGACCTTGTCTGAAAGCTATCAGCATGCTACCTTAATAACAGTAAGAATCATACTGGGAATAAGGTAACATCTTACGGTCATATAAAAATCAAACAGCTTCCCGGTCGATAAAAGCCGGAAATTGGTCGATTTTGTTTTCAGACTAGACCACTTTCATTTAGTTTTGATGCAGTAATCAAAAACTGAACATTATGAGAAAACAAATGAAAAGATTATGTTATGCGGTAGGAATCGTCATGATGACTTCCTTTCTGGCACTCCCAACCACTGCTGTAGCACAAGAATCAGCCCGTACCGAACGTCATGAACTGCCCAATCCGGAACGAAGCGCCAAACAACTGACTGACAAGATGCAAGAGGAACTTGGATTGACCGACAAGCAATACAAGAAAATCTATAAGCTGAACCTGAAGGAGCAAAAAAAGATGGTAGAACTGCTCAGTGAACGCTCGAAAGGAGATTTTCCACCTAAAGACGGAGAAAGACCTCAAGGTCCCAGACCTCCGATGGGAGGTCCTCAAGGCGGTCCCGGGAAACCAGGTGAACGCCCGGACATGAAAGGGCCACACCCTGGAAATAATTCAGAGCTGGAAGAACTTCGGGAAAAGAACGAAAAGAAAATCAAGAAGATTCTGACAGATGAACAATATGCCAAATGGCAGAAAATGCAACCGCAAAGACCTCCGAAAGAGATGCCTAAGGAATAACAGAATATTCACTACCAAGCCGGCTATACGCCGGCTTTTTTTTGCTAAGTATGTCAAGAAAGCCACTCCAGGATGGTTAAAATCGCCCACTTTCTATTGTTTTTTACCCGATATTCCAAAAGTTTACTATATCTTTGAAAAAACAATAAACAACTATATACCATGATTACATTCCCTAATGCAAAGATAAATCTCGGACTGAATATTGTAGAAAAACGTCCGGACGGGTATCATAACCTGGAAACCATCTTTTACCCAATTAATCTACAGGATGCTCTCGAAGTGAACCGGATGGAAAACAGTCAGGTACCTTACAAGCTCCGTGTAAGCGGAACTGCCATCGAAGGAACCCCTGAAGAAAATCTGGTAATAAAAGCATATAACCTGCTACGTGAAAAATATGCACTGGCTCCGGTAGACATTCATCTTTACAAACATATCCCGATGGGAGCCGGACTGGGAGGAGGTTCGGCAGACTGTGCTTTCATGATTAAAGTCTTGAATGAAAAGTTCCGTCTGGGCCTCAGCATTGAAGAAATGGAAAACTATGCAGCCCGACTAGGGGCCGATTGTGCCTTTTTCATCCAAAACCAACCGGTTTTTGCGACGGGAATTGGAAATGTCTTTGAACGCATCCGCCTATCATTGGCCAATTATAAACTGGTATTGGTAAAACCAAACATCTCCGTATCGACGAAAGAAGCGTATGCGCATGTCCAACCCAAACACCCGGAAGTATCCCTAAAGGAAATAGTACAGCAGCCTGTCGAAACTTGGGCCAGCTGTATGAAAAACGACTTTGAAGACAGTGTGTTCCAACTCTATCCGGAAATAGCAGCCATCAAAGACAAAATGTATGACTTGGGAGCCGTCTATGCTTCCATGTCCGGTTCCGGTTCAGCCGTGTTCGGTATCTTTAAGGAAGCGATAGAAAATGTGGACGAGAAATTCGCCGGTTGCTTCTGCCGCCAGCGCGAAATGATTTGATACCTGTTCATGAAATCTGTATCGAATCAACCAATCACCATCGGCAGAAGCCTCAACTCTTCTGCCGACGAATATATCCATCCGTTCAGTCATTCTACTGAAAATATACCCTTACCGTCGGCTTTTACTTATCCTTTCCATTATACTCCTCATCCGTTGACCCTACTGGCGGCCGAAGAGGTACAAGCCTATCTGAAATCGCGTTCCGACTGGCAAACAGAGCTGCAGAAAGAGGGTAAGATGTTCGGTGTACTGATTATCCGTACTCCCGAACTGAAACTGGGATATCTGGCAGCCTTCTCCGGAAACCTGGCCGGAAGTAACCATCATGCCTTTTTTGTTCCTCCTGTATATGACCTGCTACAACCTGACGGTTTTTTCCGAAAAGAAGAAGCCGAAATCTCTGCCATCAATCACCGGATAACAAGTGCATTGCAAAGCGATACATACATTCATCTGACAAGCCTGCTGAGAAGCTGTCGGGAAGAAATGAACCGACAGCTTCAGATCGCTAAGGAAGAACTGAAACGAGCCAAGCAGGAACGGGAATCGGCACGCCGCCAAGGTGTCACTCCAGAAGAGGAAGCCCGCATGATTCGGGAAAGCCAGTTTCAAAAAGCTGAATACAAACGGCTGGAACGGAGATTAAAAGAGGATTTGGAGACCAGACAAGCTGCGCTCGATACTTACGAAACCACTATACAAGCCTGGAAGCTGGAACGGAAACAGCGTTCGGCTACCCTTCAGCAACGTTTGTTCGAACAATTCAGGATGCTGAATGCGCGGGGAGAAATCAAGGATTTATGCGAACTTTTCCGGGATACTCCTCAAGGTATGCCTCCAGCCGGAGCCGGCGAATGCGCGCTTCCTAAGCTTCTCCAGTTCGCTTACCAACATCAACTGGAACCTTTGGCTATGGGAGAATTCTGGTGGGGACAATCCCCCAAGAACGAAATCCGCCGGCAAGGAGAATTCTATCCCTCGTGTACCGGCAAATGTGCTCCTATTCTGAGACACATGCTCGTAGGCCTCTCCGTAGAGAAAAATCCGTTGGAAGAAGACCTGCATCGGAAAACTCCCCTACCCATCCTTTACGAAGACGAATGGCTGCTAGTAGTCTGCAAGCCGGCAGGGATGTTGTCTGTACCCGGAAAGAACGGTCTCGATTCAGTAAGTGAGCGACTGCACAAACTCTATCCGGAAGCTAACGGACCGTTGATAGTACACCGTTTGGAT
>URWP01000143.1 GCA_900551645.1 uncultured Bacteroides sp. | reverse complement strand
TCGGCACCGGCACCTTCCACCGCACGTGCTATTTCGGTGATGTCTGTTACGTTTGGTGAGAGTTTTACAATCAATGTCTTGTCGTATACTTTACGGACTGCACTGACTACTTCTGCTGCTCCATGAGCTGTTACTCCGAAAGCCATGCCTCCTTGTTTGACATTCGGGCAAGAGATATTCAATTCGATGGCTGGAATGTTTTCAAGTTCATTAATGATACGGGCGGTTTCTGCGTAGTCGTCAATCTGAGAACCTGACACATTCACAATCATATTGGTACGGATGTCCTTAATCTGCGGATAAATGTGTTCAGCAAAATAATGTACTCCCTTATTCTGCAAACCGACAGCATTCAACATCCCCATAGGTGTCTCAGCCATACGTGGATACGGATTCCCTTCCCGGTGATGCAGGGTAGTTCCTTTTACAATGATACCACCTATTTCTTCCAGATTTACGAAATCCTGGAATTCCAGACCATATCCAAATGTACCCGATGCAGTCATGACCGGGTTTTTCATTGCCAGTTTACCGATGTTTACACTTAAATCTGCCATAATAATTTCTTTATATTAAATACCGGACCTTCTTTACATACACACACATGACCTTCATCGGTCTTTTCTACACAGCAGAGGCAGGCGCCTACACCGCAGGCCATCGTATTTTCCAATGACACCTCACATTCGATACTGTTCGCTTTAGCATACTTGGCTACAGCCATCATCATCGGTTTGGGACCACAGGTGTAAATCATATCAAATTGGGTTTGCTGCAGGATGCTGTGCATGGTAACATACCCTTTTTCACCCATACTTCCATCTTCTGTCGTGGTATATACTTCGCCGAATCTGGCAAATTCGTCCAATTGGAGCAAATCGTTTTTCGACCGTGCCCCCAGGAGGAATACCGGTTTACAACCCATTTTCAGCAGAGTTTCACCCAGATAAAGCATTGGGGCTGTACCTACGCCACCACCTACAAGCAACACTTTCTTTGAGGTGTCTGCAGGCAATGTGAATCCGTTCCCCAACGGTAAAACTACATTTACGATATCACCCTTCTGTACGGTAGCCAGTTTACGTGTACCGTCGCCTACAAGCTGTACCAGGAACCATACTTCGTTATTCGTTCTGTCTACATAGTTAATGGAAATCGGACGGCGTAAGAAAGTCGTGTTTGAACCGTCCACTCGAATTTCTGCAAACTGACCGGGCAGCATCTCAGGGAGTGGATCAGCCTGAGTCAGTTTGATGAGAACATAATTGGCATGCAAATGGATGTTCTCGGTTACTGTCAAATCTAAAATATATTTCTTCATAAAAATAGGGTAAATTCGTTTGTAATGCAAAGATAACGAATTTACCCTAAAATCTATATCTGAAATCGGGATAGCTGATGTCTGTTCCTTATTTTTCCGGTTTAAACACTTCGTAGGTACCGTTGTCGAAGAAAATTCTTATTTCAGTGATTTTGGGATGTGGTTTTTCAATGTACCTAATCTCTTCTTTTACAGTTTCTTTAGGTACAAATTGGCCATATTTTGATGCATTCTCCTTTAAAAAATCGGGAACATCCGTGTCTTCGACCGTAAATTTTGGATTCTCATCGGGTTGTAGAGAGAAAGACATATCAGAAATGGCAGGAGTTTCTTCTTCCATTTCTCCTTCGCCATAAAGCAACCAGTTGATGTTGATTTTCGGGTATGCTTTATGGATGCGCATGACAACTTCAAGGCTTGGTTTATTGCGTCCTCCGAAGATATGGGATAGAGAGGAGGTCGAAATACCAATCTTTTCGGCAAATTCGGCGTTAGTCAAGCCTTCTTTTTGCATGATTGATGCGATACGGTCCTTCATTTGGCACAAATTTCTATGGTTTGATACTGATTACAAAAGTATATAAACGGATTTATAAATGCAAATTTACATCTATATTTTTTGGTGTACATTGGTAAATCTAATCGTATAGACATAAATGTACAAATGTTTATTATTGTGCGTAATACAATTGTAAATACCTTGTTGTAATACTTCTGATAATATTTGTAATTATCTGATTATCAAATCGAATATTATTGAATTACAAAAATATTCATTCAAAGTTGAAAGAATTGAAGCCTTATTCGTAAAAATATTGAAGTTTGATTTTGTTATTATTGTATATCCAGTTGGTTTATAGCATACTATATAGGTTTTAATGCATATGCATAAAAATTCGATTCCATTTATAACTGTAATATTTACATACGTATTTCGCATGTAAATATCTGTACATCAGTGAATGATGACATTTTCAAATGTAATCTCAAAGAAGTTTTTTTATTTATTTACATTTGTATATATCCAATTGTAAACACAAATGGAATCCAAACTAGTTACAAATGTAAAACACTGGATAGAATTCTTAATTATTCATTTACAATATAAAGTTATTGTCAGAATTTGTAGAGATGTCTGCCTTATCCTATTTACATCAATATTCCGAGATTTATTGATATGAAAAGGTATTATGTATTTGAGGCTGGATCGTTTTGTTCGTAAAGTTCTTGAGATTTCGTTGGAATATCAGCCTGCAAACTTGGTTGTGCTGAAAATATACTCCATAAATGTTTATCGCCAGGATTGTAATATTCAATTAAAAAGAGCATATACCGACCAAGATAATTTTGCTCTCAATAATCACAAAGTTCTGGATGGAGCAAGATACATTTTCATCTTATTTTCTAGTATATTTTATTGTTTCGTCTGTTTTCATGAGAATCGGAAAATCGCGACCAACTGTTCGAAAGGCTCTAAATTTTCGATTCTCATGAAAGTTGGAGTTTTCTTTTATTTGCAAAAACAAGTAGTCCTTCCTGCATCCGGCTTATAGGGCCAGGATATAGGAAGGACTTGATGATTTGTTCCTTTGAATTATTTCCTCCGGATCATAGAAAAATTTTCTTTGGGAAGGGGAATTGGATAATATTAATGAAGTATGAAAAAGACCAGTTCTTTCAGTAACTCTCCGTCTGATTGGGAAGAGTTCCCTACTCCTTTCGATTTAGCGTCACAAGTGCGGATAGCTCCGATTATCTGCATCACTTTTACTCCGGTGTATCGGTGCATGGCAATGCTATAGTCTTTAGCTTGCCATGCAGACCGGAGTCCTAATTGGGTGGCAATACCTTGGTCTGATTTATCGGGTGCATAATAAGCCAACATCAGATTCGAAAAGAAGCTGAACAAGAAACTCAGTGTAACCTGAAGTGGATTATTTTTTGGATTATCGTTAAAATATTTTACTATTTGGTTTGCCTTTAGAATATCTTTTGAGATGAGTGCATTTTTTAATTCGAAATTATTGTAGTCTTTACTGATTCCAATATTCCGCTCAATATGTTCTGGAGTAATTCGGCGTTCACCTGCCGGTAAGGTGATAATTAATTTTTCCAATTCTCCAGCCATTCGATTTAAGTCTGTACCTACAAACTCGGCCATCAGCTCGGCTGCTTTAGGTTCGATATCTACCTTTTTGCGCTTCAAGTATGAAGAAATAAAGCCAGGAAGTTGTGCTTCCTTCAACTTCTTTGATTCAAACAAGACTCCTGATTTTTCTATTTCTGCTGTCACTTTTTTTCTTCTGTCCAATGTACCATGTTTATAGCAAATCACTAGAATTGTGCTTGGCATTGGCTTCTGAAGATAGAAAGACAGGTCATCCCAGTTTCTGAGATTTTGTGCTTCCTTTATGACGACGACTTGATGATCGGACATCATTGGGTACCGTCTGGCTGTATTGATTATAGAGGGTAAATCAGTATCAGAACCATAAATAATGGAAAGGTTAAACTCCTTTTCTGTTTCATTAAGTGCTGTATCAACGATGTATTCCGCAATACGGTCTATGTAATAATCTTCTTCCCCCATCAGGAAATAGACAGGTGCATATACCCGATTTTTCAGGTTCCGCACTATTTCTTCATAAGTTATTTCTTTTGCCATAATTAGTAAAATTACCAGTCAAATTTCAGGTGTTTGACAGTCCGTCTTTCACCCATAATTAATTGTAATGCATCAATGCCAATCTCTACATGTTCACGGACAAAATTCCTGGTGACCAAAGTATCGCTTTGTTCTGTTTTTACCCCCTCAGGTATCATGGGTTGGTCTGAAACCAACAGAAGTGCACCTGTGGGAATGTGGTTGGCAAAACCTGTTACAAACAAGGTTGCAGTTTCCATATCAACAGCCATAGCGCGTGTCTTGAGAAGATACTCTTTAAACTGTTCGTCGTATTCCCAGATTCGTCGATTAGTTGTATAAACAGTTCCAGTCCAATAATCCCGAGAGTGATTACGGATAGCTGTAGAGACAGCACGTTGCAGCATGAAAGCAGGCAATGCGGGTACTTCAGGAGGGTAATAATCATTGGACGTACCTTCTCCACGGATGGCCGCGATAGGAAGTATCAGGTCTCCTATCTGATTCTTTTTTGATATTCCGCCACATTTACCAAGGAACAGGCATGCTTTAGGACTGATGGCACTTAGCAGGTCCATAATGATGGCTGCATTGGGGCTTCCCATTCCAAAATTAATGATGGTAATACCATTTGCATGGGCTGAAGTCATATTTGCATCACGTCCTAAAACCGGTACACCAAATCGTTCTGCAAAAATCTCAACGTAATTATTGAAATTCGTCAACAGTATATATTCTCCAAAGTCTTCTAAAGGTCTTTTTGTATAGCGCGGCAGCCAATTGGCCACGATTTCCTCTTTTGTTTTCATATTCTTTTGGGCTTTTAGGCAGTCTGAACAGGCTGTGTTTTCACAAAGATACATGAAAAAAGTGAGATTCTGAAGCGATGAAAGTATGGGTGATTAAGAAGAGAAGCATTAAATCTTTCGTATTGTGCAGGTTTTATTGGGGTTCTTTTCTATTTTTGTACTTTGGATTTTTATATGGACCTATAAATGATAACTCTGAATTTACCGGCATACCCGTTTAAAACCATGGTAAAGAACGGGAAGCAGTATATATTTGATGTTTTGCGTAAAAAATATGTAGCTTTAACTCCTGAAGAATGGGTACGACAACATTTTACCCGTTTTTTACTACAGGAAAAGGGCTATCCACTAGGCTTGATGGCTAATGAGATACAGGTGAATCTGAACGGAACCCGTAAGCGTTGTGATACTGTATTATTTAACCGTGACCTTACAGCACGAATGATTGTAGAATATAAAGCTCCCTCGGTAGAAATTACGCAGGCTGTTTTTGATCAGATAACCCGTTATAACATGGTTCTGAAAGTGGATTATCTAGTGGTCAGCAATGGGTTACGGCATTATTGTTGTCGCATCAATTATTTGAATGGTACTTATTCTTTTCTACCTGAAATTCCTTGTTATAACGAATTGTAAACAGAACAACCGGCTACCTCCTTCAGTATATTGAGGATGCAGCCGGTTGTTGATATGTTGATTTTATAACAACGTTTATTTAGTCTTGGTTTCGAGTTGTCTTTCCGGAACTACACCAGCCAATTCCGGGTCAATCATGATACGTCCGCAATATTCACATACGATGATTTTCTTACGCATACGGATATCCAGCTGTTTCTGAGGCGGAATCTTATTGAAGCAACCACCACAGGCATCACGTTGCACGTATGTAATACCCAAGCCGTTGCGAGAATTCTTACGGATACGTTTGAAAGCTTGCAACAAACGAGGCTCGATGGTAGTTTCCAGATTTTTGGCCTTTTCTCTCAATTTTTCCTCTTCTGCTTTTGTTTCAGAAATGATTTCGTCCAACTCGTTCTTTTTTACATCGAGGTCCTTCTTTCTTTCTTCCAGCATCTGAGTGCTTTTCACGATTTCTTCCTCTTTTGCTTTGATGGAAGCTGTATACTCACGGATACGTTTTTCACACAACTCCACTTCCAAACTTTGGAATTCGATTTCTTTAGTCAGCACATCGTATTCGCGGTTATTGCGAACGTTATCCTGCTGAGACTTATACTTTTCAATGGATGTCTTTGCAGTTTCAATTTCGATTTTCTTGCTGGCTACATTTGATTTCAGCTCTTCGATTTCAGTCTTAATTTTGTCGATGCGGGTACTCAGACCGGTTACTTCATCTTCCAAGTCCTGCACTTCCAAAGGCAACTCCCCTCTTAGCGTCTTGATTTTATCGATTTCAGACAGCATAGTCTGCAACTGATACAATGCTTTCAATTTTTCTTCTACGCTCAGTTCGTTTGGATCTTTCTTTACTTCTTTAGCCATAATATTTTACAGATATTTTATAGGATTCGTATTGATACGTGTCTGTTGGATTTCCAATGACGGAAATTTATCTTTTATTATAGAATAGAATATTTCTTTGGTATATTGTTCACTTTCATAATGTCCTATCTCCGCAATCAGAATACTGTGCTCATAATTGAAATAATCGTGGTATTTCACTTCGCCGGTAATGAATATATCTGCCTGCTGGCTGACTGCTTTTGGCAGAAGAAAAGCGCCGGCTCCTCCACATAGAGCCACTGTCTGGATCAGTCGTCCGTTGAAGCGGGAATGTTTCACACATCCTACTTCAAATGTCTTCTTGATCCGTTTCAGGAAATCGGTTTCTGTTTCCGGTTCTTTCAGTTCTCCAATGATTCCGGACCCTACCTGATTCCACGTATTGGCCAAAGGATAGAAGTCATAGGCCGGCTCTTCGTAAGGATGAACAGCCAGCAGGGCTTTCGTGACAGCACTTCGCAGATAGGCAGGCAGGATTGTTTCAATCCGGGTTTCAGGTTCCTTGTGAAGTTCACCGATCTTGCCGCAATAGGGATGTGTTCCCTCCTGTGCTCTGAAAGTCCCTTCTCCTTCCACATTGTAGCTGCATGCATCATAGTTGCCGATACATCCGCAACCGACTTCGAAAAGAGCCTGACGGACAATGTCGGCCATTTTTGCCGGTACGAAAGTAACCAGCTTGAGCAATGCGTTTTCTCTAGGGTCAAGGATACGGATGTTCTGCAGTCCGATTTTTTCGGCTATCTTGTAGTTTACTCCCTGAGGAGCGTTGTCCAGATTGGTATGCATGGAGAAGATCGTGATGTCATTCTTGATGGCTTTCATGATACAACGTTCCACGTAATCCTTTCCGGTAATGGATTTATATCCTTTAAAGATCAGCGGATGATGTGACACGATGAGGTTATATCCCAGTGTGACAGCTTCATCCACAACAGCTTCCG
>URWP01000142.1 GCA_900551645.1 uncultured Bacteroides sp. | reverse complement strand
CGGTAGCCCTGGGCAGCGGTCTGCAGCTGGAGGAAGAAGGAGTTGGAACCCGAGTAGTTACGGCCTCCCACGTTCTGCGGGAGACCTGCAAACCCGGATGCACCGCCAATCCAGCCTTTTTTCCAGTCGGAAGCCTTCATCTGCTCCATGCGGGCAATCATCATTTCGGCAAAGCGGTCGATGGCTACCTGTCCGGCATTGCCGGATGTGTTAGTTCCATATGCCATAGCTTTCGTCATCCATTACCTGACGGTCCATCAGATTGATGTCCGTCTGTTCGACATAAAATTCAGCGGATTCATCCGAAGGATCCGTGCCGTGCGTGCGGCACCAGTCCAGGAAATCCTGTGCGTTCTCACCCTCCAGCACAAAGCGGAGATAACCGATTTTACCCTCTTGAAGAAGTTCCACCAATTCTTCGTATTCCATTACTGTTGACATATTGATTCTTGTTTGAGTTTGATACTGTTTGATTCCGTTACATTTTCAACGCAGCCGTCTTTTCCTGCTTCATCGAATGAGCAGCGAGCAAGCCCGTGATTTCGGTGTTCAGGTACTTGGCTGCAATCTGTTCGCGCGTAGCCGTCTTGGCTTTGAAGAGCGAATAGCCGTCATCGAATGAGATTTCATGGCGGTTGGTCTTGCCCTTGTCGCCCATATCCATTGACACCTTCCACTTGTTGTCCGCATGGTCTTTTGCCACCCGCACCCCTTTGGGATCCACCCCTTCGGGAAGCTGGTACTTTTCGTAGGCAGACTTCAGGTGCAACCTCTCACCGAAATTCTTCTCAATGAGCTGGCTCGGTGACATGGTGCGGTCGAAGTAAGCGTTCAGGTCCTCCCGGGAAGCCACGGCAGACATCTTGGTATCACCCATCTGTGCATAGAACTTATACTTGCCGTAGTCCGGACGCTGCTCGTCCTTCTCTTTGTACACGTTGAACTTCTCCACCTTGATGTCCCCCTCCGGTCCGGCAATGGTCTTGGGCATACGGAAAGCCTCTTCCGATACCTTGGGCTGGAGTTTGGTGGGAAAATAACGCTCCATCAGTTGTGGCACCGTCATTTCCTTCTTCTGGTAAGCGGTCAAATCCGCAGCGTCCATCTTCTGCGGTTTCAGCTGCACCCCGTCCATCTTGGCGGTGAAGTACCAGTCCGCCGGATTGGTGGTACTCTGGAAGGCATGACCGTGGGTCACCTTCTCGCCGTTGGCAGTAATCATCTGCGGCTCGCGCGGCTTGCGTTCCTTCTTCGTTTCGGACGCCTGTTCGTTCTTGACCTCCGCTTTCGCTTCCGCCTTTTTCTCTTGGGCAGGTTTCTCCTCGACAGCCGTCTTCACTGTCTTGACAGGCTTTTCCTGCTCAGCCTGTTCCTTCTTTTTTCTTGCCATAGAATCCTTGTTTGGAATGATTTCTTCTTTTGCTATCTCCGGGGCTTTCTTTTTTCCGCCGACATCCTCTTTCGCCTTTGCCTTTTTCATCAGCTCCGGACGGTCTATCGCATCGCAGATAGCCACCCGCTGGCCGGAACGAATCAGTTTGGGCAGATGTCTGTCCAGTTCATGCCGGGGAAAGGTCAGGAACTTGATGGGTTCCTTTTCCAAGGGAATAACCTTTTCAGACACCTTCAGCGCCAGTATCACCGATGCCTTGAGTGCATCCTCCTTGTACATTTCATAGAAGTCCCCTTTGCGGAAAAGCAACATCGCATCCGGATTTTTTTTCTTCAAGTCGTTGAACTGCCGGACAAAGCCAACATCTTCTTCTTTCTTCTTGACCATAGGGAAAAGGATTTAGCGTTTGAGCCCCTTGAATTTTTCCTCTTTGGCACTGCCGAACCTGACAGCCCGTTCCTGCGACTGCTTGTCCACCACCTGCCGGTATTCCCAGCGGTTCTTGTCCGTCATCACCAGTCCCAGGTATTCGGGATGCTGCTCGTCGTAGCGGAGCTTCTGCTGGCGTTCCCATTCCTTCAAGTTACCCTGAATGACCTTGAACCCCTGCGGTTCTTTCAAGTCCACACCGACAGACACCTTTTCGCCGCCCACATTCAATTCGACCGGTTTACCCTCCCGAATCTGTTGCTTCTGCTGCGTACCCAGCTCAATATCGTTGAGCTTCTCCATGTCCTTCAGTTTCTGCTCCAGCTGAATGTCCGTTACCCTTCGGTGGACAACCGACTTCGTTTCGGGGTCCAGCTGGAGGTACTGTTGCGTCTTTTCGCCACGAACCTCCACCGCCTTCCGGATAACCTCTCCCTTAGTCAGCCTTTCTGCCTCCTGGTCAGTGAGAAGCAAAGCCTTGTTGCGTTCCGTTTCCAGTGCGGCTCGAACCGGGTAAGCCAGCAGCGCCGGATTTCCTTGTTGGTCAGTGGTCAGTTGGAGTTTCAGCGGCAAGGTGATGACATCACCGTTTTGCGCACGGATAGACACCTGTAGGAGAGGGGTGACCTCTCCGGATGCCAGTTTCTCTTTCACATCGACCGGAAGGCTGTCTGCCTTTTCCCGGTCAATTCCCAATACTGCCAATTTCTCGTAAGGCAGCATCTCGGATAGATTTCTGTTGTGCATTTCCATATACTATTATTTACCAGTTATTTTTGCGGAATGAACCGCTTGAACACACCGCAAAAGTATTTTCAACCCTATCCTAAATAAGAAATGCACAACACAATTCTGTCATCCCTACTGCTGTTGCTGATGCCCCTTGGTGTATCGGCACAGTTCTATACGATTAGCAAAGCGTCCGATTCCGTGCAGGTTTTATCATCGAAAAAGATAGAAGCCATTGCAAATGAGCTTGTTTATGGAGTAAATACAGCTCATAAAGTCAGAATGGACTCCTTACGCCCTCTTGTTGCAGTGAAAGAAAAACAGCTGCAAACCGACCAAAAAAGTGACAAAAGAACGTCCCAAAAACAAGCCATTCCAATAAAGGATAAGCAGGCATTCTCAAAACCAAAGCAGTCCCATTTACCGGAACTCACCATTCCCAATCTCTATCAGGAAATCATCCGCAACGGCATTCGGCATCCGAAGATTGTATTGGCACAGGCCATACTGGAAACAGGCTGGTTCCGTTCACCGCTCTGCCGAAACCGGCATAACCTGTTTGGCCTTACCAATCCCAAAAACGGAAAGTACTATGAGTTCAACCATTGGACGGAAAGTGTCCGGGCTTACTATACCAAAGTGCAGTATCGGTATAGTCAAAAAAAACAGATAAACTCCAGCGATGTAGATTATCTGAAATGGCTACAGCAAATAGGTTATGCAGAAGATATAAAGTATGTACACAAAATTATTAGTTTGTTAAAATTGCTGCAATTATCAATTATAATATCGTAATGGGAATCATTGTTGATGAGTAAAAATATAACTTTGTCCAAACATTATTTTAATAAAATCTGTGTAAAAACCAACATATAAATTGTATTTATGATACAAAATAAAGATTTATCCATTTATACATCGAACAGTTCCTGCCAGATATTCTCCACAAAGGAGCTTGACAGTCATACGGTAGATAAAGAAATGCACAGGCATTCCTATTATCAGATACTGGTTTTGAAAAAGGGCGAGATAAGGCATTTCCTCGACTATTCACTCCAGGAAAGCAGGGCTCCGTACCTTTCGGTTGTTTTCCCGAATCAGGTCCATCAGATAGAACTCAGTCCGGATGCGGAATTGAGTCTGATTGCTTTTGACAGTTCGGTCTTCTGTGCAGCCATCATAGCCAACGAGTTGCAGGATTACAATATAGACCTGCAGGCTCGTATCAATCACATTCATCTAGAAGACATCTGTGAGTGGACTTTTATCCAGCAGCTGTTGGGACAGATTCAGCATTTATCCCGTGACTTGAATGCGGTAAAGAAAATGGAGGTGAAGTTCCTGATCAAACTTCTTTTGCTGAAGTCCATCGAAATAGCCCCTTGCTATTATCCATTGGGTAAATCGGACAGTGACGTTCAGTTCTATGTACGTTTTCGCGAATTGTTGAACAAGAACTTCCATCTGCAGTATAAGGTGCAGGATTATGCGGCAGAACTCGGCATTTCCACTAAGACTCTCAATGCCCTGTGCCGCAGATATACCGGTAAGAATCCGCTGGAAATCATCCACGAGAAGTTGGGGCTGGAATTGAAACGATCCATTCTGGAGGATGGACTGCTATTGAAAGAACTGGCTTTCAAGTTCGGTTTCTCTTCCCAGTCCGCCTTAAACAAGTTCATTGAAAAGGAATTCGGCTGCAGTCCGCAGAACTGGAAGGAAAAGCTGAAGAAGGGTCTGCAAGGTCTGTAGGGTTTGACGTCCATCCATTGCGGCTTAGGCTTTTTCTGTATTCTTCCCAAAATTATAAATCAGCGGATTTTATTTATAACTTCCCTTGAAATGGTTTGGCCTAACTTTGCACTGTCAATCAAAAACAACTGAAATTATGGTAAAATTGTATGGTGCAGGGACTTTGTATCACGGTCCCAAAAGTATTGAAAGTCTGAAGACTATTACTGGAACAAGAGCGGTTATTGTAACCGGTCACTCTTCAACCAGAGAAAACGGAAGCCTGCAGCGTGTATGCGACATGCTTCAGGAAAAGGGATGGGTTTGCGATGTGTTTTCCGGAGTGGAACCGGATCCTTCCATTGATACGGTGCGAAAAGGCGCTGCCTTCATGCAGGAAAAGCAGCCGGACTGGATCATCGGACTGGGCGGTACATCATCCATCGATGCAGCCAAGGCCATGTGGGTGCTTTACGAACATCCCGAACTCCCGTTCGAAACCATGATCAAGCCGTTTGCCATTCCGGCTCTGAGAAACAAGGCCCGGTTTGTAGCGATTCCCACCACGAGCGGTACCGGAACGGAAACCACTTCACTGGCTGTGATTACAGACCGCTTAAAAGGTGTAAAGTATCCGATTGCATCTCATGAATTGCAGCCGGACCTGGCTATTGTAGACGGAGACCTGTGCCAGTCTATGCCGGCTGATGTTACGGCTAATACAGGTATGGATGCTCTCACACACTGCATCGAAGCCTATGTGTCGAATGTGGAAGACAATTATGCCGATGCTTTCGCCAAAGGAGGCATTCAATTGATTTTTGCCAATCTGAAGAATGCGGTCGAGAACCCCGACAATTTGGCATACCGCCAGAACATGCATGATGCTTCAGCTCTGGCCGGTTACGCTTTCACCAACTCGTGGTTGGGTATCGTTCACTCTATGGCCCATCAGATGGGAGCCATCTTCGGCATTCCTCACGGCCGCGCCAATGCATTGGCTTTGCCCAATGTGATGCGTTACAATGCAAAGGCAACAGACCGTTTTGACGATTTGGCCAAACTGATGGGTCTTTCTTCCGCCTGCGAGTTTATCAAGGCTGTAGAAAACCTGAAGAAGGATATTCATGTCCCGGCATCCATCAAGGAGTACGGAATTGCCAGAGAAGACTGGATGAAGGAAGTTCACCGCATGGCAGAAAACGCCCATCTGGACGTATGCACTTCCTTCAATCCCAGACCTGCAACCGTAGAGGATCTGGAGAAGCTCTACATCGCTTTGTATGAAGGAGAGTCTGTAGATTTTTAAGTTTGTTTTTCTTTCCGTCAGTCGGCAGCCATGTCAACTGACGGAATTTTATGTTTGACAATCAATGAGTCCATCCATCGAATACCTATACGCACCGGGCTGTGCCTTGATGTGCTATAAACCCGAACTGACCAAGAGGCTGAAAGATTGGGTAGAAAGACTGTACGGTCCTGTCATCTTACATACGGCCTGTTGTTTGAACAAAAAGGAGAGCATGAGTGGATCATGCATCCTGACCCCCTGTGTTACGTGCTACCAGCAATACAAGAAACTCTGTCCGAATGCTGAACCTGTTTTTTTGCTGGAGAAACTTCTGGAGACAGACGTTTTTCCCTTTCCTGACTATCACGGAATAGAGATGAGTATTCAGGACACATGTTCTGCAAGGCTCGATCCAAAAGTCCTGTCGGTTGTCCGTCGGCTGCTTGAACGGATGAATATCCGTCTGTCAGAACCGCAGCGAAGCGGAAATCATTCGAAATGTTGCGGGCAGAAATTCTACGGGAAACTGCCTGTGGAAGAGGTGGAATCCCTCATGGCCAAACGGGCTGGCGAGATGCCTTGTGAAGAGGTGGTGGTGTATTGTGCTTCCTGCATCACCAGCATGAGTGTAGGTGGCAAGCGCCCGCGTTACCTGCTTGATCTGCTGTTTGGAGAAGAAACCGACCTCTTTATGCTGGGGGCTGAGACCTGGAACAGTAAATTGGCCTCATTCAGAATACGAAATACCAAACAGCAAACCTCACGGTGATTCTTTATCTCATATTCCTCTATATTTATGGTAAGTGAAAGAAAAATGTTTTTTGGAAAGGCCCTGTCTTCCTTTTTGTTAGTGTTATGCACCATGCCATTGGGCCATGCCCTGATGATTCTCATGGAGCATTATCTTCCTGCTGGCATGCTCCATTATGCCGCTTTTGCAATGGGAGCATTAGGCGCTGCTATGGTCGTTGTCGGAGTGTTTGCGTCAGGGGATACCAGGCAGACACTATGGGGATTCCTCGGCGGACTTCTCTTCTGGACCGGCTGGGTTGAATTCCTTTTTATGTATTTTGCCGATCGTTTCGGTACGCAGGCTGAGCTGGATCCGCTAACCGGAGAGGTAGTCACTCGGCCTGAATACCTTATTTTGCCGGCCTCTTTCGGCTTTTGGATGATGGTGATGCTGATGTATATTTTCAGTACTCGAAACGGATGCAACTTCATCAACTGGTGTCAGCGTCTGCTGTTCAAGGGAAGGAAGAATGAAATCGCTGCCCGTCCGATGACACGCCATACAAGTATCGTTACTTTTATGGAGCTGATGATGATCCTGTGGGCGTCCTATCTGTTGCTGATGTTTTGCTACGACGATGTATTCCTGGGAGAAAATCATCCCGTGACATTGCTGGTTGGTCTGGGCTGTATGATTGGCTCTTTCTTTATCTTTGCCAAGCAACTGCATATTCCGGTTTGGGGAGCAAATATACGGATGGCCATTCCGGCTGTCATCCTGTTTTGGACTCCTGTAGAGATACTGGGAAGGATGAACCTGTTTGAAGAAATCTGGACCGCTCCGTTGGAGCACAAGACCGAGATGTTTCTCATATTTTCTGTTTTTACTGCCTTGGCCATCTATCTTTTTAAACGTTCCAATAAATAGGATTACGCAAAAAAACTGAC
>URWP01000141.1 GCA_900551645.1 uncultured Bacteroides sp. | reverse complement strand
CGATATTCGCGCATATTACTAAATAATTTGTGTCAACTTATTTAGTACACTACACCTTTTTCAATTCTTTTATTGTCAGAAGATTATTCTACTTCACCCAATTGATTGCCGTATTCCATTTCGCCCTGTACCACGAAGAATACATCTTCCGGATCGTACGGACCCATTTCATTCTTGGCAGCCTCTTTGACTATGAAATCTACGATTTCATCCTGGTCAATGTTGATATAACCTTCTTCGTCAGGCTGAGCATCCAGACAGCCGCTGGTAGTATAATACTCCACTATCAGGTCAAGTATATAATACAAATCATCATCTGTAAACTTGTCCTTCAAATCCTGAGGCAAATAGTTCTTGATGAACTCTACCGTCTTTTCATCATCCTCATCTTCCAACAAGAAATCGTCTTCCATTCCCATAGCCGTATACGTTTTAATGGTTAAACAGATATAATTACTTCAGCAGATTCTCTACCTTAGCCTGTAAAGCAGCCTTGGTAGTAGCGCCTACCTGCTTGTCGACTACATTACCGTCTTTGATAAAGAGAACTGTAGGGATGTTACGAACGCCAAACTGGGCAGGCAGATCCGCATTTTCGTCTACATCACACTTGCCGATATTGACTTTATCCTTATATTCTTCTGCCAACTCTTCGATGTATGGAGCAATCTGTTTGCAAGGACCGCACCAAGTTGCCCAAAAATCCAATACTACCGGCTTGCCTTCAGCCACGATTGCTTCAAAATTGTCATCTTTAATGTTCAGTGCCATAATTCAATCATTATTTTAAAATTATCTACGGCAAATATACTAATTTATTTTATACTCCAATAGGGGTTGGCTTTTTAAATAATTCATCAGGTCTTTCTGTACACTCACCTTCAATGTGCGCGACATCAGATTGACATGCATTTGTCCGTCCTCATCGCGGATAAAGAAACAGAGTTCGGCATTACCTGGATGAGCCTTCACCAGCGAGGCCAGTTCCATAATCATCTCGTCGTCCACGGCCGAGAGCGGAGCAGTCACCGTCAGCTTTTCTATGACACGGTCTTTCACTTCGGGCAGGAGTTCGATGGTGTTTATCTTCACCTCCCATTCATCCTGCTTCCACTGGCGTGGCTGGCACTTACCGTGCATGAAGAGGAACATTCCCTCGCAGAAGAAGTTCTTCTTTTCCACCCATTCGTTACCGAAAAAGGCGAACTCTGCTACACCGGAATAGTCTTCCACTTTCGCCACTCCGTAAGGTTTTCCGTTCTTGGTATAGCCTTCGCGTACCCCTGTCACAATTCCGCCCAATACCAAATCACGGTTCTGAAGCGGAGTCAAGTCATTCAACTGGGCCATGTGTACATTGCACACATTTTCCAGTACCACGGCAAACTCGTCCAATGGATGGGCCGAAAGATAGATACCCACCAGTTCACGTTCCTTATTCAGACGTTCCAGATCGCTCCAGGCCGATGCCTTCACAATCTCCGGCGTAGCCACCTCCACCTGAAGGTCGCCTCCGAAGAGAGAATTCACCGCAGCAGCCTTGTCCAACTGATATTTACTGCCATAGCGCACCAGCACTTCCGAAAAGCTCTCATCCTTGGCGTTTTTCACGAAGAAATCCTCACGCTTGATTTCCGTGAAGCTGTCGAAACCGCCAGCCAACGCCAGGTTCTCAATATTCTTCCGGTTGCATGCCGAAAGGTTCACCCGTTGCACGAAATCGAAAATGCCCCGGAACGGACCGTTCTTCTCCCGTTCCTCCAGAATACTCTGTACGGCAGCCTCACCTACCCCTTTCACCGCTCCCAGTCCGAAACGGATATCACCGTGACGGTTTACAGAGAACTTCAAGCTACTTTCGTTCACATCCGGTCCCAGTACGTTGACTCCCGTCGCCTTACATTCGTCCATCAGCTTGGTAATTTCAGTGATGTTCGAAATGTTCCGGCTCATGGTAGCTGCCATGTATTCCGACGGATAATTGGCTTTCAGATAAGCCGTCTGATAAGCCACCCAAGAGTAGCACGTAGCGTGTGATTTGTTGAAAGCATATGAAGCGAACTTCTCCCAGTCTGCCCAGATTTTCTCGAGCACCTTCGGGTCGTGCCCGTTCTTCTTTCCTCCTTCGATGAACTTCGGCTTCATGTGGTCCAGCTTGTCGCGAAGCTTCTTACCCATCGCCTTACGCAAGGCATCCGATTCACCTCGGGTGAAATCCGCCAACAGACGCGAAAGCAACATCACCTGCTCCTGATACACCGTAATACCATACGTATCCTTCAGGTATTTCTCCATCACCGGAATATCGTATTCGATAGGCTTTCGTCCCTGCTTACGGTCGATAAAGTCCGGAATATAATCCATCGGTCCCGGACGGTAAAGGGCATTCATGGCAATCAGGTCCTCGAAAGTGGTAGGCTGAAGTTCGCGCAAGTACTTCTGCATCCCGGCCGATTCGAACTGGAACGTACCGATGGTGCGTCCTTCACTATATAATTTATAGGTAGCGGGGTCGTCAATAGGAATCTCGTCAATGTTCAGAATAACACCTTTACTCTGCTTGATATTCTCCAACGCCTCCTTAATGATGGACAAGGTTTTCAATCCCAAAAAGTCCATCTTAATCAGTCCCGTATCTTCGATGACCGAACCTTCATACTGGGTCACCAGCATCTTCTCGCCCGTTTCCTTGTCATCGGCGGTACTCACCGGTACCCAATCGGTAATGTCGTCACGGCAAATAATGGTACCGCAGGCATGCACACCTGTGTTCCGCACGTTTCCTTCCAGCATCTTCGCGTACTTGATGGTATCGCGGAGCACCGGGTCGGACGATACTTCGGCTGCCTGAAGTTCCGGCACGTAAGCAATGGCGTTCGGCAAATTCAGTTTCTTGTCCGGTATCTTGTCCGGTACCAGCTTGCACAAACGGTCCGATTCTGAGAGCGGCAACTTCTGCACCCTTGCTACATCCTTGATAGCCAACTTGGTAGCCATCGTACCGTAAGTAATAATGTGTGCTACCTTCTCCTGTCCGTATTTCTCTGTCACCCAGTTCAGCACACGTCCACGTCCGTCATCATCGAAATCCACATCGATATCCGGCAAGGAAATACGGTCCGGATTCAGGAAACGCTCGAACAGCAAGTCGTACTTGATAGGGTCAATCTGCGTAATACCCAGGCAATAGGCTACCGCCGAACCACGTCCCGGCCCTACAGAAACATCCAACTGATTGCGGGCGGCAGAGATAAAATCCTGCACGATAAGGAAATATCCCGGAAAACCCATGGTTTTCATGATATGCAGCTCGAACTTGATACGTTCCTTCACTTCATCCGTAAGTTGCTCGCCATAACGGCGCTTCGCCCCGTCATAAGCCAATTTCGCCAGATAATCGGCCTCCAGCTTGATACGGTAAAGTTTCTCATATCCGCCCAGACGTTCTATCTTCGCCTTGGCAGAAGCCTCGTCCATTACCACATTGCCGTTCTCATCTTGTGTGAACTCATCGAACAGGTCCTTCTCCGTAAACTTCTTCCGGTATTCCTCTTCAGTACCGAATTCCTCCGGAATGGCGAAGGTAGGCATGATAGGAGCATGATCGATGGAATAGAACTCCACCTGATCACAGATATCCACGGTATTTGCCAGCGCTTCCGGCACATCGGCAAAGAGTTCGTTCATCTCCTCACGGGTCTTCATCCATTCCTGCTTGGTGTAAAGCATACGGTTCGGATCGTCCAAATCCTTTCCGGTACTCAAACAAATAAGACGGTCGTGAGCCTCGGCGTTCTCTTCGTCCACAAAGTGTACGTCGTTCGTGCAGACCAGCTTGATGCCGTATATTTTCGAATACTCCATCAGCTTTTTGTTCACCACCTCCTGTAACTTATAAGTTTCGTGGTTGGCACGTGCCACCGTCGCCTTGTGTCGCTGAAGTTCCAGGTAGAAATTCTCGCCGAACAGGTTCCGGTACCATTCGATAGCTTCTTCGGCCTCGGCAAACTGACCGGCGGTGATGCGCCGAGGAATCTCCCCACCCAGGCAGGCCGAACAAACTATCAATCCCTCGTGGTATTTCTCCAGTTCGGTACGGTCGGTTCGCGGACGCATGTAGAATCCCTTGGTCCAGGCTTTCGACACTAGCTTGATAAGGTTGTGATAACCTTTCAGATTCTTGGCCAACACCACCAGGTGATAACCGCTCTGGTCCTGCTTGCCGTCTTTCAGTTCCAGACTCCGGCGTGCCACGTACATTTCACATCCGATGATGGGCTTGAACAACCGCTTCTTGGCTGCTTCCAACTGCTCACGACAAGCGGCCAGTTCCGCTTCCGGATTCTCCGATTCAGCCTTTCCGCTCTCCAAGGCAGCTATCTTCTTCTTCAAATCCTTGATTTCGCCGTTTGTACTTCCGTTCTTCTTGTTCACATAATTGAAGAACTCCTTGATACCGAACATGTCTCCATGGTCGGTCACGGCTATTCCCCGCATCCCGTTGGCTATCGCCTTGTCTACCAGCCTGGGAATGGAAGCCTGCCCGTCCAGGATAGAATACTGCGTATGAACATGTAAATGAACAAAATCCTGCATATATCGTATATTTCCTTATGATTTCCCGTTTGAAAAACGTATCAAAGATACCGTCTTTTTCCGAAGTAACCAACCTCCCGGACGGGAAGAACTTATTTTCTGACCTTTTAATAAACCTGTAATCAGTTTTCAAATGAGTCTTTCAATTGTCAAACAACCAACCTCCAGCAGGCAAGCTATCAGACGCTAATTATCCAGAACAGAAGGTTTTACCTATATTATCGCACAACAAATGTTCATTTTCTAAGCATTTTTTTGCAGAGTTTTCAAATTAAATGTATTTTTGCACGATAAATGAAACTGTGTCATGGCCAATTTGAACCGTATAAAAAAACTAAAAAAAATCCGCATACACCATGAAGGTACACACATACTGATTACCAGTGCCATCCTGCTGCTGGCTATCAACGGCATCTTGTATTGGGGAATTGAGTGTAAAATACCTTTTTATATTATAGCAGTAGCCAGTATCATACTCTACCTGCTCATGGTGAATTTCTTCCGTTGCCCCATCCGTCTGTTCAAGGGTGAAACCGAGAAGGTTGTTGTCGCACCTGCCGACGGAAAAGTGGTAGTCATCGAAGAAGTAGACGAATACGAATATTTCCATGACCGGCGCCTCATGATTTCCATTTTCATGGACATTACCAACGTACATGCCAACTGGTATCCGGTAGACGGAGTCATCAAGCACGTAGACCATCATAACGGACGTTTCATGAAAGCTTGGTTACCCAAAGCCAGCACCGAAAACGAGCGCTCTATGGTAGTTATTGAAACTCCTGATGGACAAACCGTTATGGCCAGACAAATAGCCGGAGCAGTAGCAAGACGCATCGTCACTTATGCCGAAAAGGGTGAAGATTGCTACATAGACGAACACATGGGGTTCATTAAATTTGGTTCACGTGTGGATGTATACCTCCCACTGGGAACAGAAGTATGTGTCACCATGGGACAGAAGACCACCGGAAACGAAACCGTCATCGCAAAACTTAAATAAACAAGAACATGGCAAACGTTATCGTGAAGAACCTGCCGAACAGCATTACCAGTTGCAACCTGTTCTGCGGATGCATAGCCAGCTATATGGCCTTCCAGAGCAAGTATGAATACGCACTTCTGTTCATTGTGCTGGGTGCCGTCTTCGATTTCTTCGACGGCATGACCGCCCGTCTGCTTCACGTATCGTCACCTATCGGTAAAGAACTTGATTCCCTGGCCGACGACATCACTTTCGGACTGGCTCCAGCTGCCATTGCTTTTTCTCTGTTTAAGGAAGTATACTATCCAGAATGGCTCCAACCCGTATCGCACCTACTCCCGTATACGGCTTTTCTGATAGCCGTCTTCTCGGCTCTCCGACTGGCCAAATTCAACCTGGACGAACGGCAGAGTACCTCCTTCATCGGGATGCCAACACCGGCCAATGCTCTATTCTGGGGTTCTCTTGTAGTAGGCGAACACGCATGGCTCACATCCGACACCTTCAATGCCATTTACCTGCTGATACTGGTCGTCGTCATGTCATTGTTACTGGTAGCCGAATTACCCATGTTTTCTCTTAAATTCAAGGATTTATCCTGGGGACATAATAAAATCAGCTATATTTTCCTGATTGTCAGCATTCCGCTACTGATTATCTTCCGGCTCAGCGGTTTTGCGGCGGTCATTCTCTGGTATATTCTCCTGTCAGTTCTGACTCGTAAAAAATCATAAACCATCATGCTTCTCGGATGGCACGGTTGTTGTTTATGAGTGATTAAAAGCAATAACTATGTTTGGATTTTTAAGTTTTATACTCTTTTTTGTCTTTATCATCCTCATCATTGGCCTGTCTATACTAGCCAAAATCATCGGTACGGTCATGAAAGCAGGCAAACGTATGACAGGTACTGACCGCACTTCATCCTACGAAAACCCACAGAACAATACCGATTCCGACACCGGATACACAGAAGCTACCTCGTCTGAGAGCTATCACCGGAAAGCAGCCAAAGGGCCCAAAAAGAAGATTTTCGGTGACGACGAAGGGGAATACATTGAGTTCGAAGAAATTAAAGACTAGATTTTAAGGAAGTTACCTTTTAAAAGAACAATGACAAGTGACAAATGACAATTAAATTCAATTGACTTCATCAACAGCTCTGAATAAACCTATAATTTATATTAGAGGAGTAGAAAAACCGAAAAAATTAATTGTCATTTGTCATAGTTACTTTGTCTTCTCCTGAAATCAGTAGACACTTTCACAGATGGGTAGACACCGATACCGGAAAAGTGTAGAGGAGCATATAAAAGCGCTTGTTTTTTAACAGATTTCCTCACCTTAGCAATACCTGCTTAGTCTTTTCAAGATTTGCAATTATACTTGCATTGTAAAAATTCTACGGACTGATTTAAAATTTTTCCAATCAGATCGAAAATAACATTTCTAACGCTGAATTCCTAAAACAGAAAACTCAAAATAGCCTTATCTTTTTTTCCTGAAGAAATCTTTCATGAGCTGGGCGCATTCCTCCCCCTTAACCCCTGTAACGACCTCTGTCTTGGGATGCAAAGCTTGGGGAGCATAACGACGATAGCCCCGCTTCTCGTCTCCGGCACCGAAGACCAGTTTGCCCATCTGCGCCCAGGCAATGGCACCGGCACACATTACACACGGTTCTACCGTGACGTAGAGAGT
>URWP01000140.1 GCA_900551645.1 uncultured Bacteroides sp. | reverse complement strand
CGATAAGTACCATGTCGCTTTCATCTTCTACACAGAAATCACACTCTTTGTCCAGAAAACTTTTTTGGGCAACTGCAATGACCCGCATCCCCTGACGGTTCATTTGTTCACTGATTTCCTGGGCTTTTCGTTTCAATTCTGACGAGAACGGATGTACTCCCCCGTCAAACTCGGCAAAAGTACAGATCTCGAGCATCTCTTCTACAGCACCTTTCGTGATAATCTGACGTTTCCCCTGTCGGGCTTCCGCCGGCGGGTAAAGTCGAAAGGTATTTCGTCCACCTTCTTATAATTGTCTTTCAAGTATTCCAACGAAAGCTCCTTTACGTGAGAAAGGATGGCCTTGTCCATTAGGTTCTTGAGTCCGGTCTGGAAGAAACTGTTGAAATAGGCGTGTCGCAGAATGCGTTTGTCCAAATCCTGACTACCGTCGGCATTGATGTATTTTTCCAGCACAATCTGGTCGCAGGTCAAAGTACCGGTCTTATCGGTACACAGGATATTCATCGCTCCGAAATTCTGGATGGCATTCAAATCTTTTACAATGGTCTTTTTCTTCGACATAGCCAGTGCCCCTTTTGAAAGATTTGCTGTGACAATCATCGGAAACATTTCTGGCGTCAGGCCTACCGCAACCGATACGGCAAAGATGAAAGCCTCCAACCAATCGCCTTTAGTGATTCCGTTTACCAAAAAGACAAATGGAATCATCACCAGCATAAACCGCACCAACAAGAAACTCACTTTGCTGATACCCTTATCGAAAGCAGTGGCCGCCCGATGTCCGGCAATACTCCGGGCAATGGGACCCAGATAGGTCTGGTTGCCGGTTGCCAGCACGATTCCGATGGCTGAACCACTCACTACATTCGAGCCCATGAAACAGATGTTTTCCAGTTCGATGACACTGCCTTTGCTGACTTTTTTGCCTTTGGGTTGGGAACATTTCTCGATAGGATCTGATTCTCCGGTCAATGAAGATTGGCTGACGAACAAGTCCTTGGCTTCAATCAGTCGAAGATCGGCCGGAATCATGTCTCCCGCTGCTATCCGTACAATATCTCCCGGTACCAGCTCAGCAATACTGATTTCTTCGTCCGATTGGTCCGACCGTATCACATAACAGGTATTCGTGACCAGTTTCAGCAATGATTCACTGGAAAGGTTGGCTTTCCACTCCTGTACAAATCGAAGAATCGTACTGACCACTACCATCGTAGAAATGATAACAATAGCTGTCCAATCTTGTTCACCGGGGTCGGCCAACAAGACATCAATGATAAAGGAAACAATGACCAATGCCGTCAGCACACCGATAAACGGATTAATAAATGCCTTGATGAAAGCAGAAACGGGATGTTGTTTCTTCTCGTGTGCCACTTCGTTCCTCCCGTAAAGCGATTGTCGTTTGATGACTTCTTCTGTATTCAGACCGTTTGGTGAGGTCTGGAAGTCATTGAATACATTACCCAGCGGTTGAGCTGCGGCCAGGAATACCTTTTCGGCTTGGAAGGCGAAGCTTGCCTTGTGTTTGTTTTTCTTCCACATAATTGCTTCGGTTTTAAAGATGAATGATATGTTCTCTTTTCACGCTGCAAAAGTAGAAGATGTCCGGCTTAACGACCGTTAGAAAAGCATTAAAGCTATATTAGAAAACTATTAGAAAAATGATGAAATAAACTTACACATGGGGCAACTCGATAACAAACGTCGTTCCTCTACCCTGTTCTGAATGAACAGCGATGTTTCCCTCATGCAATTGGATAATCCGCTGTACCAGGGTCATACCGATACCATGACCTTCGGCCATTTTTTCCTGTTCACCCCGGTAGAACAAGGTAAACAAGTGTTTCTTGTCTGTTTCAGACATACCCACTCCATCGTCCGATAACCGGATAATGGTCCATTTCTCCCAAAATGAAATCTGTACGAACGAGGAGTTATCCGGCGAATATTTGCAATTGTTCTCTATCAGATTGGCAAAAGCGATATTCAGCAGATATAAGTTTCCACGGACTGTTATCAAACGGTCATCATCTGCATCATCTTGTTCAAAAAGCAATTCGATGTGATAATCCGGATGCGCTTTCAGCAAGTGACTCCGGGTATCAAGCAACAGTTCGTCCAATCGGATTTCCTCCATCTTCAACTGTTCTTTCTGATAATCGGCCTTGGCCAAATTCAGCAAACCGTCAATAAGTTTTGTCATTCTCCGGGCATCTTCCAACGCATATCGGATAGAATTCCGATACTGTTCCTCGGTCCGTTCTTTTTGTAATGCCAGGTCCAGTTCCGCAATGAGGGCAGCCAAAGGAGTACGTAATTCGTGAGAAGCATTGCTGACAAACATCCGCTGTGAATTAAAGGATACTTCCAGGCGGTCCAACAAGGCATTAAAAGCTGTACTGAGCTCACCCAACTCATCTTTCTCGTTTTTTACCGGGAGTCTCCGGTCGATGTGTGAAGCGGTAATGGTCTCAGCCTTACGGACAATGTCCCGTATCGGTTTCAGAGAGGCACGGGCCAGAAAATACCCCGTAACAAACAATAGAGACAAACCGATAATGAAAAGTATACCCAATGTCTTCTGAAGTTCCAGCAGATTCTGATAACCATAACCGTCGTAAGCAGCAGCAGTAACAATGTATTCTTTACCATTGAGGATGTACAGGATTCCGATACCCTGGTATTTGTCTACATTGAACTCAATTTCTTTCTCCTGTAGGATACGATCTATCATTTCCCGGTTTTCCTGAATGATGTCATTCTGTATCGCATCGTGATAGAGCATCTGGAAATCAGGCGTATAAACTGCCACCTCAACTTCGTTGATAAACTTCCGGTTATTCAGATAAATGGATTGCATGGTCTTGGCATCCACCTGGTTCTGCAGAAACAGGTGCGCCTTAGTGATTGCTTCACTTTTTAAATCATGGAAGAATGTACGGCTTCGGGTGTGTTCACTCACCAGGTAAATCAGCATCATACAAAGCAGGAAGACGGTTGCCGTTACCAGTGTATTCTTCCAAGTCAGAGCTGTCCGTATCTTCATAACGCATCTGTCAGTATAAATCCTACTCCTGGTTTGGTATGGATAAGTTTTGGTTCGAAATCCTTGTCAATCTTCTTCCGCAGGTAATTGATATAGACATCGATGAAATTCGTACCGGTATCGAAATGTGTATTCCATACTTTCTCGGCTATCTCTACCCGACTGATGACCCGTCCGGCATGAGTAGTCATATATACCAGCAGGTTATATTCTTTGGGTGACAGCTTGATAGGAATTCCGTTCCGTTTTACTTCCATCAGATCCAAATCAATAAACAGATCAGCGTAGGTCAGTTGTTTCGGAGTCTCGACTACTGGCTCAGCACTCCGTTTTAAAAGTACCTTAACTCTAGCTATCAGTTCTCTGAAATCGAAAGGTTTCACCATATAGTCATCAGCACCGGCATCAAAGCCCTCCAGCTTGTCATCAGCCGAACCTAACGCCGTGAGCATCAGGATAGGAACCTTTTCGTTACACTTACGGATTTCTTTACAAAGTTCAAAACCGTCCAACTTGGGTAAGATAATATCAGAGATAACCAGTTGGAACGAAAAGGACTGGAAGAGACGAAGTCCCATGGCTCCATCGTAGGCTACCATGGTCTGATACCCGTTCTCTTCCAGCCCTGCTTTCAGCAAGTCGGCTACCCGCTTTTCGTCTTCGATGATTAGGATTGTCTGCATAGGCGAATATATTGGCAGACAAATTTACAAAAATCATCGGAATAAAACAGACAAATCCAGAAAGATTGAAAAATCTGGTTCTACCCGCTCTTACGCGACTCAGTCTATGCGTTTGATGAAACGGGCAGGTACTCCTCCCACTATCGTATTGGCTGCCACATCTTTCGTTACCACAGCCCCGGCTCCGATGATGGCATTATCGCCTATCGTAACTCCTTGCAGGATGGTAGCGTTTGAACCGACCCATACATTTTTCCCAAGAACAATCGGAGCAGGGTATGTATGGGGACGGTCTTCAGGAGAAAGGCCATGATTCAGCGTAGCGAATACTACGTTATGTCCTATCTGACAACCGTCACCGATGGTTACACCTCCGTGGTCCTGGAAATGGCAGCAGGCATTGATGAATACGTTTTCACCCACCTGAATGTTCTTCCCGAAGTCGGAATAGAACGGAGGAAACACACGCAAACTATCGGGTACCGGTTTCCCGAACAATTCGGACAAAAGGGCGTTCACTTCTTCCGGAGTATGATAAGCACTATTCAGCCGGAAAGTAATCTTCCGGGCTTCGTTGCTCATTCTGTTCATCAATTCGTGAATTTCCGGACTACTCAGTGCCTGTCCGGTCTTTACATAAGTCAAAAATTCGTTTAATGTCATCATTTCTTTTCTTTCTTGTTCTTTTAAGAACAAAGTTACGGCGAAAATTGGGGTCCCGTGTATACGTATTACAGAAATTTGTAACGATTTTACGGAATCGGGGCTAAGGGAACGCTTCATGAGATGCAAAAAATAAAAAAAGGCAGTGGTCCACTAAGATACGCTGCCTTTTCCTACTACTGAACAATCTTCTACAGGTTCAACTCTGCTACCACTTCACCGTCAAACAGATTGATGATTCGTCCGGCATATCCGGCATCGTGCTTGGAGTGTGTCACCATAACGATGGTAGTTCCCTCTTTGTGAAGCTCGCTCAAAAGTTCCATCACCTCCTTGCCGTTTTTGGAGTCCAGATTACCGGTCGGTTCGTCGGCCAGAATCAGTTTCGGATTTGCTACTACGGCACGGGCAATTGCTACACGCTGTTGCTGTCCTCCGGAAAGTTGCTGGGGGAAATGCTTGGCGCGGTGCATGATGTCCATCCGCTTCATGGCCTCTTCCACCCTCTTTTTCCGTTCGGCCGAAGGAACTCCCATGTAAAGCAATGGCAGTTCGATGTTCTCGTATACGTTCAGTTCATCAATCAGGTTGAAGCTCTGGAAAACAAAACCGATCACCCCTTTACGGATATTCGTACGCTGCGATTCCGTGAATTTGGAAACATCCGTTCCATTCAGGAAATAGCTTCCACTTGTAGGGTTATCCAGCAGCCCCAGAATATTCAACAGGGTGGATTTACCACAACCGGACGGTCCCATGATGGCTACAAACTCTCCTTTTTCTACTTCAATAGTTACATTGTTCAAAGCCAATGTCTGAACTTCCTCTGTACGGAAGATTTTCTGTAAGTTTACGGTCTTAATCATAATCTTTAAGTTTTTATGGCTCCTCTCCGTTTACAGAGAGACGGGTTTAATATGATGTTAATTAATAAAAATCGTTCATTCGTACCGGATAATCTCGGACGGATCACTTTAATGTCGCTTACTCTCTTTTGATTACCTCTGCCGGATTCACTTGCATTACCTGCCTAATCTTGCAGGCCACGGTCAGCACAACGACCGACAGGATGAAAACAAAGAGCAACGTGCCCCATTGCCATGCGGGAATCGTAGGTGCTCCAGATTCCGACAGTTCGTTCACCAATAGGCAAGCCAACGGGAAACCTGTAAGAAACGCCAGCATAAAAATAAGGAAGTAAGACTTGCCAAATAAATATGCAATGGCCTTCGGTGTGGCTCCGTTGATTTTGCGGATGGCCACTTCCTTCTGCCTTCCTGTAGTGTCCAGTGAAATGGCGGAATAAATGCTCAATATAACCAATAACAGGCTGATGAAAGCCAAGGTGACCAAGGCTACTCGGATGGCAGCTACAGAACCGTTCAGGGTGTGTTTGTTGTCCGACAAAAGCCGCATTTCCAACGGCAAGGTCTCAGATATGTATGTACGATAGATTTTTTCCAATCGGTCCATTACCTTTTGGGCATCCTGTCCCGCAGCTACACGGAAATAGAGATAGTTATACTCCCGTGAAGGAAAGAAGACCGAACCTGCCATCCTCACAGTATCTTTTGACTCACCGTACAATGCTTTATATACACCGGCTATACGATAAGGTTTGCCTTCCAGCGTTATGCTGTAAGGTACGCTGTCTTTGGCCAATGCTCCATTCAGTCTTTCACTGACATACACCACGTCTCCGACATCCGCCACCCATTTTTCTCCTTGCAGGGGGATGTGCAGAAAGTCAAAATAATCAGGACTTCCCGTAACGTATTCCACCTTTCTGTTTCGTTTACCGTTTTGCCAATCAATGGAATACAAAGTCTGCGGATACTGTACCGTACTTATTTTGCCAATAATCTCGGGTAAGGCCATGAAGTCGTTCAGCATCGGCTCCAAGTTCTTCCGCACGTAAAACGAGTTAGGCTGGAAGACAATGATTTGTTCCTCTTCTTCGGGTGAAAGAGGACTGTAACTGTCAAACGTACGGTGCAGGACTATCTGAATGTAAAGTACGCTGCCCACAAAGAATACGGCAATGCTCAACTGTAACCACATCATTATCGAACGGAATACGTGCCGTTCGTTACGTCCTGTTATCTGGCTACTGATGCTCGTACGGCGTAACCGCCAAACCGGTACATAAGCCATCGGCAAGCAGAGTAACAACAGAAGCAGGTAATTCTTGATTTGCGTGCCATAGAGTTCGATCCAGTTCAGGTCAGGCCATTCGGCGATGTATTGTGCCGCCACACTGACGCATATTTCCATCCCTGCGAGCGACAACAGCAAAGCGGCGGACAGCATCCAAAATATTTCGGCAAAAAGCAGCGTCAGGAGTCCCTTCGTATCCGACCCCATACATTTGCGCAACGCCACTTCCCGATGACGGTTATAGAACATCTGAAAGACAAATTTCAGAAAATTAATCAGGGCCGAAATCAGAATAAGCGATGCCAACAGACGAAACATCAGCCTTACTACACGCATTTGGTCATACTGGTGCATCACACTTATGGCCGAAGCAGTCCATGCGCCGTCTTTGTGCATCAAGGATTGCTTTTGCAGGTTGCTGTTCAGCGAAGCCAAGGTAACGCCTTCGGCCAGCAGACTCTTTACTCCCAAGGTGTGGTCCGGTACCAGCTGGTAGGAGAAGTAACAGTCTATCTCCTGTTCCGTCAGTCTGCCTTCTTCTACCACATTCACTATCTTGAACTGGCGAATGCCGTTGTCGCGGAAGATGCTTGGTTCCAAAGGGCATACAATACTGCCTATGGGATTTTCCGTTCCGAATACTTTCCGGGCAAACCGACGTGACAAGACTACCTCGTCCGGATGTTCCGGCAAACGGTCGCCATACAGCAACTTACGTCCTTCATAGCGGAAAATGTACGG
>URWP01000139.1 GCA_900551645.1 uncultured Bacteroides sp. | reverse complement strand
GCGCTCGACCGGGCGCATAGTGTAGAGGAAAAGATGCTGAACTACCTCTCCAACGCACAGGGGGCGATGCAGAATCTCTATCAGATTAAGCGTGCCGGGGAACTGGTGGCTAAGGAAATCCCTCAGAACTGCAACCTGCTCCTGAAATCGGTGGGGAGCAATCTCAAGGGGACTGCCATTGCTGCCATGGTTTCGGATGAGCTGGCTGATGCCGCTACCCAGATGGCGGCACTCTATCCTTTCATGAAGCAGCTGGTCACTTCGGGCAAGTATGACGTGACGGGGGCGGACGGAAAGAATGAGAAACACAAGGTAAACCTGCTCAACTCTTCGGAACGCTACTACATCGCCAACGAGGTGGTGAGCCGGCTGGAAGCCATCAATACCGATCTGTTTATCCTTGCCTGGCAGGTACGCACACTCTCATGGAACGACCTCTGGTTTTCGCTCGATCCCGAAGGATGGGCGAATGTGATGTCGGGCAAGAATATCATCGGAGGCATCGTTGCGGAGTGGAACCAGGGGTACCTGTTGAAATGGTAAAAGGTAAACTTGTAAACTAATCAGCTAATCACAAAGTAAGGACGTAAGCAAGTAAGATAGTAATAACAGCAACAAGTAATAGCGTAATAAAGTAAACAAATCATCCAAAAACAAAAGCGTATGGAAACCCAAAAGAAAATAATCGGTCGCTGCCCTTTGTGTGGCGGCAATGTGGTCAAGACCTGCAAGGGCTACCGTTGTGAACACAACCTGGGGGATCATCCTTCGTGTGTATTGAACATCAACGGCATCATCGGCAACCGCAAGATGTATGACGCGGAGATTGCCGAACTGTTGGAGAAGCGCTGCATACTCCTGGACGGTTTCTCCACCAAGGAGGGCAAGACATTCCCAACAGTTTTACAACTAGCTGACGACGGCAACATCCTGATGCAGTCTGTCGTGGGCAAATGTCCGCACTGTGGCGGTGAAATCCGCGTGGGAAGCCGGGCATTCAACTGTTCCAATTACAGCAACCAGACAGCCCCCTGCCCCTTGCCCATCTGGCGCAATATCGGCGGCCACCAGCTGACACTGGAGGAAGCCCGGGAACTCTGCGAGAAAGAAATCACCTCTCAGGAACTGGAAATGTACCGGGAAGACGGCTCTATCTACCGCAAACGACTCGGTGTATCACCGGACAAACTTCAAATTGTAAAGGTATGAAACCGGGAATGAAACTTAGCATGCTGCTGGTCACTGCCATCCTCTTTTGGGGTGGTCTGTTCTATTTCGCCAGCTGCGCCTCCAGTCCGGAAAAGCGGGCGGTGGAAATGGCGGAGAAAGCGCTGAAGGCAACCGTCGATAATCCGGAATCCATCAAGATTCTGGGTGTCAGCAAAGCGGATTCGGTATTCGGTAAGGAATACGTCAGTCCGCATGAGAAAGTATCGCTCTCCATGCACCTGATGCAGTATGGTCAGAAACTCATGGAGGAAACGGACTTCTTCGAGAATCTGGACAAGGACGACATTGGCATAAGCGAGCAGATGAAACGTCAGCTGGATGCCATGACTACCTTGCGGGCATTGATTGCCTCCGGAGATATGAATCCGACAGCCAAGGAAGAAAAATCGGAAAAGCCCTTCAACGGATGGAAGGTAAAAATTGACTTTGAAGCCAAGACCTTGCAGGGGGAGCCTTATCATTCCGAATACTGGTTCATCCTTGACAAGGAGGCGCAGTGCGTGGTGAAATCCTTTGAGATTCCGCTCCTGCAGGACTGACCTATACTATCATGTATCACTCAAATAGACACCTTTATGAATGAATTGACCGAACTGCTGGAAAACAAGATGCAGTCCTTCCTGAAGGATGCAGCCTTGCAAGTACAGAATGGAAACAAGGCGGCTGGCTTACGTGCCCGCCGTACCTCTCTGGAAATCCAACCTCTGCTGAAAGAGTTTCGGAAACGCTCGCTGGAACTTTCCAAAGAAAACAGCTGTTCATGACCGATGTTCCTGGTCATAGCTTGAAGGAATCCCTGTGCATGGTGCATGGGGATTTTTTCTTTTCACTGCATCCGCACTCCCGATGAAATTTCCGATACAAAGGTATGAAGGGTCGGTACGGCGTCAAATGGCGCTACGCTTGGCTGCAAGGAAAGCAGCCGGCAACCTTCCACAATTTGTGCCAAATTGGGTATTCCGTCCACTTTCCCCTTGCCACATTTGCCTTCCGTCCCTTACACCCTCCGTGAGAAGAGGCATCGTAAAAATCACCCGGGAGTGAGAAGCCGTAAGGCTTCAAACCAAAGGGAAAAAATTAGTTCAGCTATGGCATACAAACTTAAAGACCGAAAAGAAAAGATGCTCTACAAGGGCAGTGTTTACGAACTCACCCTGCAGTGGGACAGAGAGAGTCTCCGCAAGTGCTTTTGCGGTATGCCTCCTTTCTATGCACACATCCGCAAGGACGGCAACAACTTCGCGCTCATTGACTGCTATTCCACCGGGGACGATTTCAGTGTGGAACCCATGCACCCGCTTTTTGAAGAGCCGGAATGGATAGTTCACTTCCTCAAGTCGGACATCAACTCAATTCCACTGCAGAAACTGCTGGAACTGCTTTCCATCTGATTCACGGAGTAACCTCTGATTATTTACGCTTAAACATTAGGAACATATGAAAGGAACTGACCATTTCAAGGAACTCATCAAGAACTATCTTGATAACCGAGCCAAGGAAGATGAACTCTTCCGTGCCAAGTATGCAACCACCACACGCACCATTGACGATGTGGTCAACTATATCTTCCATGCCGTACAGCAATCCGGCTGCTGCGGTTTCAGCGACATGGAGGTGTTTGCCATGGCAGTCCATGCGATTGATGAACCCGATTTGGAAATCGGTAAGCCGATGGACTGCAATGTGGTAGTGAATCATCACATTGAACTGACCGAGGAGGAAAAGGCAGAACAGCGAGCCATCGCCCTTAAACGATACCAGGAGGAGGAAATGCGGAAACTGCAGCAGCGCAACAGCCGACCCAAGGCAGCCAAACCGCAACCCAAACCCATTCAAGAACTCTCACTCTTTCAAGGCATGGAACTATGAAGGCAAGAACGAAAATAGAAAAACAGGTGGCAGCTTCCAATGAGAAGCTGACCGCTATAGGTCCCAAAGTGCTCACATGGGCAGTGCGGAAAGTGGCAGGACATGTCTGCTTTCGTACTTCCGCACACAAGTGTACGTGTGGCGAATGTGGCAGGCACTTCGACCATAAGGGAAAAGGCAAGTCGGTATGCTGCCCTCATTGCGGTACTCGCTTACAGATAAAGGACACCCTCAAGCGTACCATCAAGGAAGCCTGCTACTTTTCTTCCCTTGAAGTAATAGACCATTTGCAGGTGCAACGGGTATTCCGTTTGGAAACGACCTTCCGCAAAGGAATGTCTATGGAGGCAGACTATTGGGAAGCATGCCGTCTGTGGCTCAATGCCGAAGGCAAGTTAGCTGTAACAGCAAGAGCAAGGACATTGGGTTATTATGTGGACTGCTTTGATTGGGCATCCGAAATCTCCTTGAAGCGACCGAACGAAGTACATTGGCTCATTGCAGACACTTATGTCTATCCGCACTGTCGGCTGCTGCCCGAATTGAAACGCAACGGAATGAAAGGCAAGCTGCCCGACTGCCACCCGATGAAACTGATGAAAGCCGTGCTGACAGACAGCCGGATGGAAACCATCCTCAAGTCAAAAGATTTACATGCCGTGTCTTATTTTGTACACCGACCTTTGGAACTTGACCGATGCTGGCAGTCGTATAAGGTAGCCACCCGGCATCACTACCGCCCTTCGGACATGGGATTGTGGGCAGACACCATCCGCTTGCTGGAGCAGTGTGGCAAGGACATCTGCAACCCTAAGTATATCTGTCCGCAGAACCTCAGAGCCGAGCATGACTATTGGATGAACCGGCACAACCAAATGGAGCAGAAACGCAGAAGCCATGAACAGATGTTGCGAGCCAAACGGAAGGAAGCTGAGTTCTACAAGGAGAAGTCACGCTACTTCGGCATCACCATCACCGACAAAGACCTGGTAATTTCTGTACTTGATACGTTGGAAGCCTTCCAAGCCGAGGGAAATGCCCTGCATCATTGTGTCTTCCAATGCGAATACTATGCCAAGGCGGACAGCTTGATACTATCGGCTCATGACAAGGAGGGGAACCGCATCGAGACGATTGAGTTCTCACTGACCGAGGGGAAAGTGATACAGAGCCGAGGGCTGTGCAATACGAATACTCCGCACCATGACCGGATTGTCCGGCTGGTCAATGCTCATGCCCATCAGATACTCGCAGCCAAACAGACAGCGTAAATTCCTTATATATGTTCCGCTCCGACTTCCGCCGTGAGGCGTGGGTCGGAGTATTTAAGATTTTATTTTACATTGGAAACAAAGGCAAATCGGCAAGAGAAAGCTGGCATAAAATATGAGATAACATCCAGCGAGAAAGTAATATTTATGCAGTTTTTCACCTTGTTTTCAGTTGCTTTCATGAAGCGAATATAGTGTTTTCAGTTGTTTGTATGCTATTGTATATCAATACTATATAAGCATATATTTTTAAGATATTATAGGTAAACTAATTGCATAAT
This sequence comes from uncultured Bacteroides sp., assembly GCA_900551645.1. Classification (GTDB taxonomy): domain Bacteria; phylum Bacteroidota; class Bacteroidia; order Bacteroidales; family Bacteroidaceae; genus Phocaeicola. Next base: position 2,658 of record URWP01000139.1, on the reverse strand, counting down.
CAGATAGTAATTTTGTATATTTGTAATAAGGGAAATAAGTAATAAAATAACCATCTAACTCAATCGTAATGAGGAAAAGAAACTTGACAATAGCAATCGGTAATCAGAAAGGAGGAGTCGGCAAAACCACCTCTACCGCATGTATAGGCGCAGCACTCGCATTGCAAGGAAAACGTGTGTTGCTCATTGACCTGGATGCACAGCAGAACCTCACGTTCACGCTGACGCAGAACGAAGACCCGGAAACAAGTATTTATGATACGCTGGTCAAAGACCAACCGCTGCCCATCGTTTCTATCCGAGAAAACCTGGACCTCGTTCCGGCATCACTGGACCTGGCAAGAGCCGAAATAGACATGGCTACCATGATGGCAAGGGAAGGCATCCTCAAATCCTACCTCGATGAACAGAAGGAGAAGTATGACTACATCCTGATGGACTGTTCGCCCTCACTCGGTATCGTGACAACCAATGCGCTGGTGGCAGCGGATAAACTCTATATACCGCTCACCGCTGAAGCCTTGCCCTTGAAAGGCTTGACCATGCTGGACGATATAGTTCGGGAAGTGAAGCGCAGGGTGAACCCGACGCTGGAGTTGGGTGGTGTCTTCTTCACCCGGTTCAATAACCGGAAGTTGAATAAGGAAGTGATTTCCATAGTGGAAAAGCGATACGGAGAGAAGGTTTTTGAAATGAAAATTAGGGAGAATATCGCCATAGCCGAAATGCCGCTATCTGGTCAGACTATCTTTGAGTACGACCCGAAAAGCAATGGTGCAACGGACTATCGTACACTGACCGATGAAATAATCAGTCGGGAAGAAAATAGGTAAACTATATTACTATATGACTAATCACAAAGGTTACTGGTAACATAGTAAGTAAATCAGCAAGTAAACAAGTAATAAAGTAAGCAATATGAGTAAGAAAAATTTATCCTTATTGATGGACGGCTTTATGGGTGAAGCCAATCAATCAGAATCGGTACAGGAGCAGCCTAAGGAACAGGCTGTTGAACAAGTAGCAGAACAAGTTGAGCAGCCAGCAGTACAAGATGATAAGCAGGAAAACCCGAAGGCAGCATCTTCGAAAGTGGCTCCAAAGCAGGAAGCAACCGAAACGGCTGCAACCGAGCAAATGCAGTCCAAGTTGGAAGCCAAACGCAGGGAGAATGTGGGTCGTCCCAAGAAAGGCGAGCCAGCCAAAAGTGCCAAGAAGCCCCAGGAAATCCGAGCCACTTTCATTGTGGATCCGGATTTGCTCCAAAAGGTGAAATACATTTCCCTCGTGGAAGGCATCCTCTTGAAAGACGTTATTTCTGAAGCCCTGAACAATTATGTGGATAAATGGGAAACAGACAACCGGAAAATACGCCTGCCCAAGAGGAAGTAAGCACTTCTGAGAATAGGGACTATATCTGTTCAAATAGGAAAAACAACCCTGCAGTTGTGCTTTCTCAGTGAAAAATACTATCTTTGTAGGCAGAAGGCAACTGCCTACAAAAATAGGAAACGATGCGAAATACGTCTAAGATAATCAAGGGAACAACCCTTTCCGCTAAAAATGTAACAGCAACAGTTGAGCAAGGTGAAAAACCTTGGTTTATCCATTCAAAAATGGTCGCTAATATCATGTATTCAAGAATGAAGGAACAGGGAATTACTCAAAAGGAACTGGCGGAAAAGATGAACTGTACCCAACAGTATATCTCCAAAATCCTTAAAGGACGGGAGAATCTCTCCCTGGAAGCTCTCTGTAAAATAGAGTTGGCTTTGGGCATCCGGATTTTGCAGTTTGATTCCAACAACTAACCCGTATTGTTTAATGAAATAAAGAATATCAGTATATGCCGTTACAAAGTGAAGCAGCGCTCGAAAATGGACTTATCGCTACTCTTCAGCAAATGAGCTATGAATATGTTCAGATTGATGAAGAGAAAAACCTGTATTCCAATTTCAAGAGACAGCTTGAAAAGCACAATAAAAAAAGACTGGAAGATTTCGGACGTTCTGCTTTTACAGAGGCAGAGTTTGAAAAGATTCTGATTTACCTGGAAGGAGGTACCCGTTTTGAAAAAGCCAAAAAACTGCGCGACCTGTATCCGCTTGAACTGGAAAGCGGTGAACGGGTGTGGGTAGAGTTTCTGAACCGTACCCACTGGTGCCAGAACGAATTTCAGGTCTCCAATCAGATTACAGTGGAAGGAAGAAAAAAGTGCCGCTATGATGTAACGATACTCATCAATGGCTTGCCCTTGGTTCAAATCGAACTGAAACGCAGAGGGGTGGAACTCAAACAGGCATACAACCAGATTCAGCGTTACCACAAGACTTCGTTCCATGGGCTGTTTGACTACATCCAGCTTTTCGTCATATCCAATGGAGTGAATACCCGCTATTTTGCCAACAATCCGAACAGCGGTTATAAGTTTACCTTCAACTGGACGGATGCTGCCAATGTGCCTTTCAATGACTTGGAGAAGTTTGCCACTGTTTTCTTTGACAAGTGTACCCTGGGAAAAATTATCGGCAAGTACATTGTGCTGCATGAGGGAGATAAATGCCTGATGGTACTTCGTCCCTACCAGTTCTATGCGGTCGAGAAGATTTTGGACCGTGTGGTCAACTCTAACGATAACGGCTATATCTGGCATACGAC
>URWP01000138.1 GCA_900551645.1 uncultured Bacteroides sp. | reverse complement strand
AATCGGCTTTTCCGGAATACCTCCGCAGTTCCAGTTCGTCGCCTTTCACAACCGGAAGTACCACTTGTTTTTCCTGACTGATACGTTCTACAAATTCATGAGTCTGTACCTCATCGGGCAACGAGTAGTAAAGTAGAACCGTTTTTGCCTCCTTGAACCGAGGGTGGTCTGTCAGCTTGTCAAGCAAGCTGGTAGACCACGTCGTAAGTTGGAGTGGGGAGTATTGTTTTTTCTGCTGTCGTATCCAATTGCGCAACTGTTTTTTCATCGTTCTTTGGGTTATTTGTCGGTACTGGGGCTTCGGGGAATGATTTCCCTTCTTTCAATACTTCCAGTGCTTTTTGTACTGTCTTGTCGCTCTTATTCAAGTATTGGATATAAGCTTCCATTCCGAGCATGTTGTAGATGATATTGCCGTAGAGAGCTGTTTCGAACAGTCTTTTCGATTTCAGCATCATCAGGTTGCGTCGTTTCAGCCCTTTCTTTTCTGCCCATGTAGCAAACTTGTCCAGTACATTCTGTGTCTTCAGGTAATTTTCCAATTTGTCTGGAGTCTCAAATTCCGACATTTTGCTACGGTTTTGGTCTGTATATTCGAATGTATAGCGAATAATCATTCCCCGGTTGGCTGCCATGCGGAAATAGCTGGTCATACCTGTGGTATCCTGTGGTACGAAAATATCCGGCATGATACCTCCACCTCCGTATACAGTACGTCCCAGACGGGTATGATAGATTTCCTTGGTATTCTGTTTGATGCTGTCGGCAGAGAAAAATTCTCCGTGTTCATAGCGGGTAAGCAGGTCAAGCTCATATTCTTCACCTTTTCCTTTTTCATAAGGTTTTTGGATGCATCTTCCCGAAGGGGTATAGTAACGGGCAATAGTCAGGCGGATAGCCGAACCATCACTGAATTCGATAGGTTGCTGTACAAGTCCTTTTCCGAATGAGCGTCGGCCGATGATGGTTCCACGGTCATTATCCTGAATCGCTCCGGCAAAGATTTCGCTGGCAGAAGCTGAGCCTTCATCCACCAGTACTACCAGCGGCATTTTCTGGCTGCTTCCTGTTCCGTTTGAGTTATAGTCCTCCCGTGGTGATTTTCGTCCCTGGGTGTAGACTATGAGACGGTTATTCGGAAGGAATTCGTTGACCATCTGAATGGCGGCTGCCATATATCCTCCCGTATTTCCGCGCAGGTCCATGATAATTCCTTCACAGTCGGCCTGATTCAGTTGAGCCAGTGCTATCAGCAGTTCCGCGTAAGTTGTTTCGCCGAATTTGTTGGCTTTGATATATCCGAACTTTTCATCAATCATATAGGCGGCATCGATACTTTTTACAGGGATGTCTCCGCGTACGACAGTGAACTGTAGAATATCTTTTTCTCCTTGACGGAAGATGCCCAGTTTGACTTTACTTCCTTTTTTGCCTTTCAGGCGTTTCATGGCTTCATTGTTGGTCACTATCTTACCTACAAAGGCAGAATCATCGACTGATACAATGCGGTCACCGGCCATCAGACCAACTTTTTCAGAGGGACCTCCCTGGATGACACTGTTGATGTGGATGGTATCATCCTGAATGGTAAACTGGATACCGATTCCGCTGAAACTTCCTTTCAGATCTGCGCTGACCTCTTCCATGTCCTTGGCTGGGATATAAGAAGAATGTGGATCCAGTTCCGATAGAATCAGTGGCATGGCTTGTTCTACCAGGTCATTCATTTTTACTGTATCTACATATTGGTCATCGATAATTCTCAACAAGGCATTCAGTTTGTTGGATGAGGTGTTGATAATACCCAGTTTGTTTCCGGAAAAGTGATTGGCGTAGAATGTACCGATCAGGATTCCTGCCACCAGGCAGGCGGCAATCAATATCGGCATTAAACGGTTTCTGTTACTTTTCATTGCTCTTCTCTTCGTTTGGATTGATATATACTGTTTCAATGTTTGCTTTTTCCAGCAGACGTAATCCGTCTTCCAGACGATATTTCTCCCCGTAGACTACTCTTTTTATCCCTGCCTGAATGATAAGTTTGGCACATTCGATGCAAGGTGAAGCAGTGACGTATAGTGTTGCCCCTTCGCTACTGTTGCTGGAGCGGGCTATTTTTGTAATAGCATTGGCTTCTGCATGTAGTACGTATGGGTGTGTGAGGTTGTTTTCATCTTCGCACACGTTCTTAAAACCGGACGGTGTTCCGTTATATCCGTCTGAGATAATCATTTTGTCCTTTACGATCAGGGCTCCTACTTTCCGCCGCTGGCAGTAGGAATTTTCTGCCCAGATTTCTGCCATCCGCATGTAGCGTTTGTCCAATAGCTCCTGTTTCTTTTCTTGTGTTTCCATGTGATTAGTCGTCATTATGCTTTAATTGGATATAAGAAGTCCGTGCTTCCGGAGCCAGTTGTAGTGTACGGCTGTCACCCTTGTAATATCTCACTTGTTTCAGCCGTTCAATGAAATCTTTGCTGGTTCCGGTAGGCGAAACCGTCGTTTTTATCTGTGTGATAGAAACCGTACGGGTAGAAGCGTCTCCTTGCCATTTGGCGGTAAATTCACCCTCGGTTAATGCTCCTTTGACGCTTCCGTCGTTGTAGAACGTGATGGAAATCCAGTTCTTGCCTGTCTCCGGTTTGGTAATGATCGGAGTATCTCCGTGGCTGTTGGTTGATTCCCAATTCTGGGTCTCGAAGAAGTTGACCAAAGACCACTGGCCGCTACAGAAGATTTCTTCAATGTTGTCTTCCTGGTTGCATCCTCCTAAAAAGAGAGTTGCCAGTAGCAGGGTATACAGTCTGATAGATTGTAGGAATACTTTCATCGTTTTATATCGTTTCTTTTTAATAATGCGTCAATAGTGGGTTCCTGTCCACGGAAACGTTTGTAGAGCGTCATCGGGTGTTCTGTTCCACCTTTCGACAGGATGTTTTCTCTGAATGAACGGGCTACGTCGGTATTGAAGATTCCTTTTTCCTTGAATACCGAGAAAGCGTCTGCGTCCAGTACTTCCGCCCATTTGTAGCTGTAGTAACCGGCGGAATAGCCTCCCGACATAATATGGCCGAACTGAACACTCATACAGGTTTCCTCCGGTTGGGGCAGTACCTGGGCTTTCTTCCAGGCAGCTTTTTCATAAGCTTTAACGTCGCCTTCGAACGGAGTCTGTCTTGTATACCAGGCCATGTCCAGCAGGGCGAAGCTGACCTGGCGCAGACAAGCGTATGCCACATTGAAGTTGAAGGCGTCGATAATCCGTTGGATGAGTGTTTCCGGAATCGGTTCTCCGGTCTGGTAATGCCGGGCAAACGTGTTCAGGAATTCTTTTTCTGTCGCAAAGTTCTCCATAATCTGCGAAGGGAGTTCCACAAAGTCCCAGTAGACATTGGTGCCGCTCATACATTGGAAGCGGGTGTTGGCGAATATACCGTGCAGAGCATGGCCGAATTCGTGGAGGAAAGTGTTCACTTCCGAGAAAGTCAGCAGTGCCGGCTTTTCAGCAGTAGGTTTCGTGAAATTCATGGTTACGGAAACATGTGGTCGACTGTTGGTTCCGTCACTATCTATCCATTGTTCCTTGTAGCTGGTCATCCAGGCACCTGAACGTTTTCCGGCACGAGGATGGAAATCGGTATAGAGTACAGCCAGATAACTTCCGTCACGGTCGAATACTTCATAAGCCTGTACATCCGGGTGATAAACCGGTATGTCTTTATTTTTTTTGAAGGTGATACCGTACAGCCTTGTGGCAAGTCCGAATACTCCTTGTTTTACCTGCTCCAGTTCGAAGTAGGGGCGCAGTTCTTCTTCGTTCAAGGCATATTTCTGTTCTTTCAGTATTTCTGCGTAGTAGGAGAAATCCCAAGGCATCAGTTGGAAGTCTTCCCCTTCCATTCTGCAAGCCAGTTGCTTGATTTCTTCTACTTCCTGCAGCGCTTTCGGAGTATAGGCTTCCAGCAGGTCGTTCAGCAGTTTGTAGACATGAGTGCTGTCCTCGGCCATACGTTTGCGCAGTACATAGTCTGCATAATCGGTAAATCCCAGCAGTTGGGCTATCTGCATGCGCAGGTTCACCAGTTTCTTTACGATTTCTTCGTTGTTGAACTCGTCGTCGTGGGTACACTGGGTATTGTAGGCCATGTACAGTTGTTTCCGCAAGTCACGTCTCTTGCTGTATTTCATGAAGGGTACATAACTGGGGGCTTGCAGTGTGATGACCCATCCTTCTTTCCCTTTTTCCTTGGCTGTCAGTGCAGCTGCTTCCCGGGTACTTTCCGGTAGTCCTTCCAGATCTGTTTCATCGGTCAGTACCAGTTCGTATTTATTGGTCTCTTTCAGGTGATTCTGCGAGAACTTCAAGGTGAGTGAACTGAGTTCCATACTCAAGTTCCGGTATGTTTCCTTATCTTTTTCAGACAGGTTGGCACCGTTCCGTTGGAATCCGTCGTATGTCTTCTCCAGCAGTTTCCGCTCTTCCTGAGTCAGGGTAATCTGGTCTTTCTGCAGGTAAACCTGTTTGATGCGGTCGAACAACTTTTCGTTGAGGCTGATGTTGTTGGCGTGTTCAGAAAGTTCCGGCATTATTCTTTCGGCTATTGCATCCAGTTCGTCACAAGTCTCTGCACTCATCAGGTTGAAGAGGACAGTAGTCACCCGGTCCAGCAGTTTTCCGCTTTGTTCCAGCGCCAATACCGTATTGGCAAATGTCGGTGCTTCCGGGTTTTCTATGATTTGTTTGATTTCTGCATCTTCTGCTTCCATACCCTTCCGGATGGCCGGTTCGTAATCTTCCAGTCGGATGCGGTCAAAGGGAGTAGCATCATGAAGTGTATGGTAAGGTTGTAATAAAGGATTTTCCATAACAGTTTATTTACTTGCAAAAAATGAAAAGGAGTCGGTCTTTAAAGGCTGTTTCCTGTTTCTATGGTCTCTTCTTCCGGAGAATCGTCGGATATCTTCCGTTCTTTATAGGCTACCAGTCGGTTCAGATCCGGAATGATGATTTTTTTCCGGCTCAGCTCTATCAGTTCCTGTTGTTGCAGTTCGTTGAGTACCTTCGATACATTGATACGGGTGTCATCTATCAGTTCGGCCAGGTCCTCCATCTTGATGTACAGGATCTTTTGTCCGGCAGGCGATGTACAGCGCAGTTGCAGGAAGTTGGTGATTTTGTCTATCGTAGAACCGATGTGTGAATTCCACAGCTTCTGGTAGGCCATCTGTGCCCGGTTGCTGAGGATATTCAGTAAGTTCAGTTGGAAGATGGTATAGTTGTTCAGTTGGGTCAATACGTATTTTTTGTCTATCATGACCGTATGTACTTCTGTCAGTGCCTGGTAGGAAGCTGTATAATTCGTCATCATGCCGAACAGAGAATAAGGCTCGATGATGGTCGGGCTTTCCAGTTCTTCCTGAATGGTATATCCGTGAGCTTCATCTGTCGATTCAGATTGGATTTGTCCCGATAGAATGAATACAAGGTGGTTGCACGGTTCGTTCTGTTTTATCAGGTAAGAGCCGGGTGTATATTTCTGAAAATGTAATTTGACTTTTTCCAGAATATTGGTAAAATCAGTCTTGCATAACCCTTGAAACAGGGGTAATTGCAACAACTTATCATACATTGTGATTTCCATATGCCAATTAACTTTGTTAAAGAACTGTTTAACACACAAAGTTAACGATAATTTCTTTTTTCTCAACGAATTTTTTTGTGGTTTTATCTTTTTTTGTTTATTCGTGTCCGATAGCTGGCTTTGGTATGTGGTTTTTAACTGAAAAAGATTATCTTTGCGTACAGATTTAAACTTAGACTTATGGGTACTTTTAATTTTCAGGAGTTTTTGAGCGCATTCATCGTGCTGTTTGCAGTAATCGATATCATCGGTTCCATTCCTATCATTTTGGATTTGAAACAAAAGGGCCGTTCGGTCAATTCCATGAAGGCTACACTTATTGCTTTTGCCCTGCTCTTGGGATTCTTTTATGCTGGCGATATGATGCTCCGCCTGTTTCAGGTAGACATCGCTTCGTTTGCCGTAGCCGGTGCCTTTGTGATTTTCATGATGTCGCTCGAAATGATTCTGGATGTAGAGATTTTCAAGAATACAGGACCTATCAAGGAAGCTACCTTGGTTCCGTTGGTCTTTCCGTTACTGGCTGGAGCCGGTGCCTTTACCACCTTGCTGTCGTTACGTGCCGAGTATGCTCCTGTCAATATCGTACTGGCATTGATTCTGAATATGGTATGGGTATACATTGTACTTCGGATGACCGACCGTATTGAACGTGTGTTAGGAAAGGGAGGTATCTATGTTATCCGTAAGTTTTTCGGTATCATTCTGCTGGCTATCTCTGCCCGTCTGTTTACTGCCAACCTTACTTCTCTGATTGAACAGTTCCAGAAGGCTGCCCAATAACGAAAAAACGGGCGGTGTCTTATTTCACCGTCCGTATTTCTCCGCTACCGATACACAAGTGTGCATCCTTGTCATAAATGACTCCGAATTGTCCCGGGGCAATTCCCTGCAGCTTTTCTTCACTTATAATCCGGTAACCTCCGGGAGTATTCATCAGTGTTCCTTTCTGGAAACAGTCTGTGTGGCGTATCTTGAAGCAGATTGGAGTCGCTGTATCCGTCCACGGATTTTCTGTGATGAAATGGAAATCTACCAGGCGGAATTCGTTTCCGTATTGCTTCTCGGTATCATAGCCCCGCGATACGTACAGGATGTTTCCCTCCGTATCTTTTTCTACGACAAACCATGGACCTCCACCCAGTCCCAGTCCTTTCCGCTGTCCGATGGTGTGGAACCAGAATCCTTTGTGGGTACCCAGTTGTCTGCCGGTTTCCAGTTCGATAATCTTTCCTTCTTTCTCTCCCAGAAAACGTCGGATGAAATCGTTGTAATTGATTTTACCGAGGAAACAGATACCTTGGCTGTCCTTGCGTCTGGCGCTGGGGAGCTTGGCTTGTTCGGCTATCTCGCGGATTTCATGCTTCAGGTAACCTCCTAGCGGGAACCATAGCTTGGAGACCTGCAGGTAATTGATTTGAGCCAGAAAATCGGTCTGGTCCTTTACCGGGTCTTTGGCGGTTGCCAACCATACTTTTCCATCGACTTCTTCGGTAGAGGCATAATGTCCGGTCACAATCTTGTCGTAGGCATATCCTGCTTTTTCTTCGAAACAGCCGAACTTGATGAGCTTGTTGCACATCACGTCCGGATTGGGCGTGAAGCCCTGTCTCACCTTGTCGATGGTATAGGCTACCACGTTTTCCCAATATTCTTTCTGCAAGTCGATGATGTCGAAGGAAAGTCCGGATTTC
>URWP01000137.1 GCA_900551645.1 uncultured Bacteroides sp. | reverse complement strand
CAGTCCGTACACCTCCGATGATGATATCCATGTTCTTCAGTTCTCCTTTGTTCAGAATCCCATTGAGTGTAGCTGTGTTTCCTTTGGTGTCATACGTATAAAGGTCTACCGATACGTTCTGTGCTTTCAGTTCGTTAAGAGCAAGCAGAACTCCTTCATAATATTCGGTCATACGTTGTTGTTCGTCTTTGTTGTCTGTTCCAATCATGAAGGGGAGAAGTATGGCAGCTTTGATCGTATGAATGCTTTTCCGTTCGAACTGGCTTTCATTGAATAGTTCTTCGTTGGTAGGAACTGTTGTAGGAGTAGCCGGTGTTTTTTCCTGTGTTTCGGTTTTCGGATAAGGAATAAACAGGAACATTCCTTTTTTCAGTTTCTGTGTACGGAGTTCAGGATTGGCCGCAATCAGTTCCTCTTGGGTGATACCGTATTCCTGGCTGATGCTGAAGATGGTTTCTTTCCGCTCTACCTTGTGCATTTCTTTCCAGGTCTGTTCCTTTTTATTCGTAGCCGACTGTTCCGGCGATGACTGTGCCGTCTCTGTCGTTGTGGAGCCGGCAGGAATAACAATGACTTGACCGATTCTGAAATTGCTGGCACTCAGTCCGGGATTAGCGGCGCAGATGTCTTTGGCCGATACCTTGTATTTGACGGTCAGCTGATAAAGGGTTTCACCGGGTTGAATGGTATGGAAAGACTTGGAACGATCGTCGCCTGCTGTTTTTTGTCTTTGGGGAATCTTCAAGGCTTGTCCGGTATTGATTTGTGTGTCACTTCCCGGATTCAAACGTACAATCTCATCTACCGTGGTGTCATACATGTTGGCGATGGAATAAAGGCTCTGGCCTTTGGAAACGGTATGTAAGAAATAGCTGTCAGTAGTTTGTGCAGATATTCCTGTATAAAATGAACTTGCCGATAATATCAGCGAAAGACAAATCGTGTGAATGAATCTCATTTTTTTCTTCCTCTTGGTTGAGTGGCAAAAGTACAAAAAAGCATTATCTTTGCAAAATATCAGTGATATATTAAGTTATGACAGAAGGAAAAGAAACCATAAATATACAGGGAGCACGTGTTCATAACCTGAAAAACATCAGTGTAGAGATACCGCGTGACAGTTTGACGGTTATTACCGGATTAAGCGGAAGCGGTAAATCTTCATTGGCTTTCGATACGATTTTTGCGGAAGGACAGCGGCGGTATATCGAGACTTTTTCGGCGTATGCGCGTAATTTTCTCGGCGGTATGGAACGTCCTGATGTAGATCAGATAACAGGATTAAGTCCGGTTATTTCGATCGAACAGAAAACAACTAACAAGAATCCCCGGTCTACGGTAGGTACTACTACTGAAATTTATGATTACCTGCGTCTACTTTTTGCCCGTGCTGGAGTGGCTTATTCGTATCTGTCCGGTGAAAGGATGGTGAAGTATACCGAGGATAAGATTCTGGAACTGATTCATCGGGATTACAAAGGTCATCGTATCTATATTCTGGCTCCGTTGGTTCGTACCCGTAAGGGACATTATAAGGAGTTGTTTGAACAGATTCGGAAGAAGGGGTATCTGTATGTGCGGGTTGACGGTGAAATCTGTGAAATTGTACACGGTATGAAACTGGACCGTTATAAGAATCACGATATTGAGGTGGTGATAGACAAAACCGTAGTAACCGAAAAAGAAGAAAAACGGCTCAAGCAGAGTGTGGCGACAGCTATGATGCAGGGTGATGGACTGCTGATGATTCTGGATGCACAGACAAAGAGTGTACGTCATTACAGTAAACGACTGATGTGTCCGGTTACAGGACTCTCTTACAAAGAACCGGCTCCGCATAATTTTTCTTTCAATTCTCCTCAAGGGGCATGTCCACGTTGCAAAGGATTGGGATATGTCAATCTGATAGATGTGGATAAAGTAATACCCGACCGGTCACTTTCGGTGTATGAAGGGGCGGTCGCTCCGTTGGGTAAGTTTAAGAATACTATGATTTTTTGGCAGATAGATGCTTTGTTGGAGCGTTATGATGCCAGTCTGAAGACTCCGGTTAGCGAACTTCCTGAGGATGTTATCAATGAAATTCTGTACGGATGCGATGAACGGTTGAAAATAAAGAGTTCGCTTATTCATACTACATCCGATTATTTTGTGACTTACGAAGGTATTGTAAAATACATCCAGTTAATGCAGGAGAAAGATGCTTCGGCAACTGCCCAAAAGTGGGCGGATCAGTTTGCAAAGACGGATGTATGTCCTGAATGTAAGGGAGCTCGTCTGAACAGGGAGGCACTTCATTTTCGTATACACGACAAGAATATTTATGAGCTGGCTTCGATGGATATCAGCGAACTGTATGAGTGGTTACAGCAGGTAGAACCTCATCTGGAAGAAAAACAGCGACTTATTGCAGAGGAAATTTTGAAGGAAATCCGTTCGCGGTTAAAGTTCTTGCTGGATGTAGGCTTGGATTATTTGTCATTGAACCGTTCGTCTGTCAGTTTGTCGGGTGGTGAAAGCCAGCGTATCCGGTTGGCTACCCAGATTGGTTCACAACTGGTGAATGTCCTTTATATTTTGGATGAACCGAGTATCGGATTACATCAGCGTGACAATATCCGTCTCATTAATTCTCTGAAGGAGCTGCGTGACTTAGGCAATACAGTTATTGTAGTGGAACATGACAAGGACATGATGTTGGCTGCCGATTATGTGGTAGATATGGGTCCGAAAGCTGGTCGACTGGGAGGAGAGGTAGTCTTTGCTGGTACACCGGAAGAAATGTTGCAAACCCACACGCTGACTTCTCAGTACTTGAACGGAGAAATGAAAATTGAGATACCTGCCGAGCGGCGTCCTGGAAACGGACATTCACTGTGGCTGAAAGGTGCGAGAGGAAATAACCTGAAAGGTGTGGATGTGGAATTCCCGTTGGGTACATTAATTTGTGTAACGGGAGTTTCCGGTAGTGGAAAATCGACACTGATAAACGATACGCTTCAGCCTATCCTGTCGCAGCATTTCTATCGCTCGTTGCAAGACCCGTTGCCTTATGACAGTATCGAAGGATTGGAATATATAGACAAAGTGGTGAACGTAGATCAGTCTCCGTTGGGACGTACACCGCGTTCGAACCCTGCGACCTATACAGGAGTCTTTTCGGACATCCGGAATCTGTTTGTTGGATTGCCCGAGGCAAAAATACGGGGATACAAACCGGGGCGTTTTTCGTTCAATGTAACGGGCGGGCGGTGTGAGACCTGTGGCGGAAACGGTTATAAGGTAATTGAAATGAACTTTCTACCGGATGTATTGGTACCTTGTGAAGTGTGTCATGGAAAGCGTTATAACCGTGAGACGTTGGAGGTGCGTTACAAGGGAAAATCTATAGCCGATGTACTGGATATGACCATCAACCGGGCTGTGGAGTTTTTCGAGAATGTACCACAGATTCTGAATAAGATTAAAGTATTGCAGGAAGTCGGGTTAGGATACATTAAGCTGGGGCAGCCTTCTACCACTTTATCGGGTGGGGAAAGCCAGCGTGTCAAGCTGGCTACTGAACTGGCCAAACGGGATACGGGCAAGACGGTCTATATCCTGGATGAGCCGACTACCGGACTCCATTTTGAGGATATCCGGGTATTGATGAATGTATTGGAGCGTTTGGTGGACAAAGGGAATACGGTGATTGTTATCGAACATAACTTGGATGTCATCAAGATGGCTGATTATATTATCGATATGGGACCCGAAGGAGGAAAAGGCGGAGGACAGCTGTTGGCTTGCGGAACTCCAGAGCAGGTAGCTCAGTCTACAGAAGGATATACTCCGAAGTTCGTCCGTGAAGAGTTGGCCCAATCAGGCAGATAAGGTATTGGCATTTCAACAACTGATAAAGGATAAAAAGGATTATGGCAAAAGAAAAGATTGCGAAAACCAATGCAGCACGGCTGCTGGACAAGGATAAGATAGCATACGAACTGGTTCCGTATGAAGTGGATGAGAATGATTTGAGTTGCATACATGTTGCAGCCAGTTTGGGAGAGAATATCGAGCAGGTATTCAAAACGCTGGTTTTGCACGGCGATAAGTCAGGATATTTTGTTTGTGTGATACCGGGTGAACATGAGGTGGATTTGAAAATGGCAGCTAAGGTATCAGGCAATAAAAAGTGTGACCTGATTCCGATGAAGGAATTGTTACCCTTGACTGGATATATTCGGGGAGGTTGTTCGCCTATCGGTATGAAGAAGCATTTCCCCACATACATCCATCATACCTGTATGGATTTTCCGTTCATTTATGTCAGTGCCGGTATACGTGGACTTCAGGTAAAATTGGCACCTGCAGATTTGATTCGGGTCAGCCAGGCTTCGGTTTGTACTTTGTTCGGAGAGTAAGATAAAGCATTTCGGATAATGAGAGAGCCGTACCGGAAGTTTCAAACTTTCGGTACGGTTTCCTGTTTATCAGTATTTGGCTTTGATTTCGGGTAATGCTTTTTGGATGTCACTGATGCGTCGGTTATCGCTGGGGTGTGTACTCATGAATTCCGGTATACTGCCTTGACTGCTGGCAGACATTTTCTGCCAAAATGTGACGGCTTTGTCTGGATTGTATCCGGCAATTTTCATCAGTACCAGTCCCATGTAATCGGCTTCTGTCTCGTGTTTGCGAGAGAATGGGAGTACTACACCGTATTGGGTACCGATACCATATACCTGTCCGGCGACGGTCTGGATGGCAGCACTCTTGTTTTCCAATCCCTTGCTCAATAACTGCGCACCATACTGTGCCAATAGTTGTTGGCTGATACGTTCGTTGCTGTGCTTGGCTACGGCATGGGCGATTTCATGGCCTAATACTACGGCTAGCTCATCATCCGATGAAACCAGCTTCATCAGTCCTTCGTATACTACAATCTTTCCACCCGGCATACAGAAAGCATTTATTTCATCGCTTTTCACCAAATTGAATTCCCAGGAAAAATTGTTGATCTCGGCGGCCAGTCCATTTTGTTTAAGATAGGTCTCAGTAGCTGCTGCCAGTTTTTTCCCTACTCGTGTCACCATGGCCGATTGCGTAGCAGAGGTAGAACGGGTAGCTTCCTGCATGTATTCTTTATATTGCGTCAGGCTGGAAGACAAAACGTCCTGGTCGGAAACCAGAAGCAGTTGTTGACGTCCGGTCAGTGGCACTGTACCACAACCTGTCAGTAAGAAGAGGAAAGCTGTTGAAAGGATTCCAAGTTTTTTCATATTCTACGCATGAGTTTTGATTCGTTTCCGTAAAAGTACGTTATTTTTCTGTAAGTTGTCTTTTCTGGTCTGTTTTTTTCTTGTATGGAAACAAATGGAAATAGTTTGTTCCTTTCTGAAGCGATTACATCGTTAAAAATTATGTTTCTGGAAAATTTTGTTTGCTGAAAACAAACGGATGTTTTACATCAAATGAACGGACATTCTTATTCAAACAAACGGATGTTTGGATTGAAACGTGAGGACGTTTTTACAGGTCTTTGTTGCGTGTAAAAAAACATGCATGGCCATTTCTAGTCATGCATGTTATGTTATATTGTGTGATAGATATCGGATGTTTTTATTTGTTGTATTTCTGAATCAAACCTTCGGCTACGGTATCTCCCAGCTCCTTGGCTTTCTGTAGATTGGCAAGTCCTTCTTTCTTTTTGTTCTGCTGAATCTGACAATAGCCCAGCATGCGGTAAGCAGCTGCACTTTGGTTATCTAACGAAAGTGCTTGTTGCAAGGCTTTGATGGCTTCATCTATTTGGTTGACACGCATGTGGACGCCTCCTTTTTCCACCCAGTATTCCACGTTTTTCGGTTCCAGTTCTACGGCTTTGTTGATGTCATTGATGGCCTGTTGATACATGCGTCCCTGTATTTCAGACTGTTCACGAACGTAATAGAATTCGGCGTTGACTTGTCCGAGCATGGCATCATAGAAATCGGTGTAATCTGTCACTGCTTCCCGGTGTTTTCCTGCTGCGGCTTTGAAACGTCCACGTTCGAACAGGAAAGCTGCTGCTTCTTGACCGTATGGCTGGGGGTATTTGGCAACAGCACTGTCCATCAGCGCAATGATTTCTTCATAGTTAGGTTCTGTCATCAGTTCTTTAGCTTTGGCTGCGGAGTAGTAGCTGGAAGCTGAACCTACTGGAGTTTGGCTGAGTGCTTCGTAACTGGCTGCCGCTTCAGCATATTTCTGTAAAGCGAAATAGATATCTCCCTGAACCTGGTAGTAAAGTCCTTGCTTGTCTGTGGCTAAAGCTTGGTTTATTTCTTCCAGAGCTTTGTCCAGATTCCAGTTGGCATAACCTTGTTTGTCGCCCAGACCGATATTGTAGTTGTATAGCAGTTTGGCAAAGTTGTAGTGCGCTTCTGCTTGGTTCTCAGATACTTCAAACATGTGCTTGATATCTTCTTCAGCCAATGGGGTTTTTGAGGAATCGTCTGTACTCAGGTAGAAAGTTGCCCGGCGCAGGTAACCTTCTGCATTGTTCGGATATTGGCTGATGAAATCATTCAGGAGTGTCAGGTATTCTTCCGGTGTCTTTTGAGAGGAAGATACATAGAGATAAACCAACGCTTGCGATTCGTCGGAAGGAAGTCCTTTTTTGATGCCGATACTGTTCAAGGCATAATCGTTTCCGGAGAGTGCATTGATGCTTAAATCTTTTGCATATCCGATTCCGATGGCATAACTTTCCTTGCTTTCGGCGTCTGCATTTTTTTGGATGAGACCGATAACTTCACCGTTACTGTTCATGACAGGGCAACTGACTGTCTTATCACTGGTCTGCATATTCAGAGTGTAATAGAACGAGTTGCTAATGGTATCTACGCGAGCCACTGTACCGTTTTGTCCTGTAGTTGCTTTTTGGGTGGAATACGGAAGCAGGTAGACGGTTTCGCCTGTCTTGGCTCCTTGACTGGCTGGTTGAAGGGCTTCCGCTTTTTTGTTGACAGCAGTCTGGAATTTGATGACATCGTACATGTCGTTGGCTCCCAAAATGGAGGTAACAGGAAGTTCCTTCCCGTCGGCTTTAACAACCACTGCGTGGTCAGCTCCTTTGAAGAGCGTATAATCGGAAACTGCTGTTCCGCTTTCATCGATGTAGAATCCGTTTCCTGTATTCAGGATTTTGTTGTCTGCTGTGTATGTGATGACAGAAAATACGGACTTTTTGGCCTTTGCGGCCCATTTAGGCAGCTCTTGAGCTATACCTAGCTGGAAGGCAAATCCGCAAGTGAGTAATAAAAGGGTTCGTTTCATAGGAGTTCGTTGGTGTTAGGTTATTCTTCATTGGAAAATCCGCGCTGTT
>URWP01000136.1 GCA_900551645.1 uncultured Bacteroides sp. | reverse complement strand
GTTGCTCAAAACCAGCAGCAACTGCAGGAAGCCCAGGAAGCGGCTGCCGAAAAGACAATCCAACTGGATTCTACATCGGCATTCTTTCAGGCAACTACCGGAACCGAACAGTTCACCACTCTACAGAATGAGTTGATACAGTTGACCTTTACGAACAAAGGCGGTCGTGTCAGCAAAGCAATGCTGAAAGAATATACTGACCAGCAGAAGCAACCTCTGGTGTTATTCGATGGTGAGGATGCTACGATGAATTTCGGTTTCGACGGAAAGAATGAAAATATCTTGACGGAAAATATGTTCTTCCAAGCGATGAATGTGACCGACAGTACTGTAACCATGCGTCTGAATGCTGGAAACGGAGGCTATCTGGACTTTAACTACAAGCTGTTGCCGCATTCTTACATGGTAAATTTCTCTGTTCAGGCAGTAGGTATGAAGAACTTCTTTTCTTCGTCTACCAAAACCATGAATATTGATTGGAGCCAGCGTGCCCGTCAGATGGAAAAGGGATATACCTTCGAACAACGTTATACCTCACTTACCTATAAACCGGTGGACGACAGTTCGGATTATCTGAGCGAGACGAAGGATGACAAGGAAAACATTCCGGAAGCATTGGATTGGATTGCTTTCAAGAATCAGTATTTCTCATGCGTATTCATCGCTGAAAAGACCTTTGAAAACGCCACATTAGAATCTACGATGGAAGCTCAGGGAAGCGGATATATGAAGGCATATGACGCTGAAATGAAGACAGCTTTCGACCCGACCGGTGAAAAACCGAGTAATTTCCAGTTCTATTTCGGTCCCAACCACTTCAAGACTTTGCTTGCCAGCAATGACCTGACCTTTGAAGACAAGGATCCGGAACTGGAAGATTTGGTCTATTTGGGATGGCCGATTATCCGATGGATAAACCGTTGGTTTACTATCAATCTGTTTGACTGGTTGTCTGGCTGGGGGTTGAGCATGGGTATTGTTATCCTGCTGATGACCATCATTGTAAAGATTCTGGTGCTCCCTACTACCTGGAAATCTTTCATCTCATCAGCCAAGATGCGTGCCTTGAAACCGTATGTAGACAAGATTGCCGAGAAATATCCGAAGCAGGAAGATGCGTTGAAGAAACAACAGGAAACCATGGCACTTTATAGTCAATATGGTGTAAGTCCGATGGGTGGCTGTCTGCCGATGTTACTTCAGACTCCTGTATTTATGGCACTGTTCTTCTTTGTCCCGAATGCTATCGAACTTCGTCAGCAGGGTTTCCTGTGGGCCGATGACCTTTCATCATACGATGACTTGATCAGTTGGAGTACGCACATTCCTTTGCTGGGTAATCACTTGAGTCTGTTCTGTCTGCTGTTCAGCGCAGCTACAGTCATTCAGCAGATTATCATGATGAAGCAGCAGGATACAGGTGCCAATCCACAGATGGCAGCCATGAAATGGATGATGTATATCATGCCTGTGATGTTCTTCTTCATTTTCAATGAATATGCATCCGGTCTGAGTTACTATTATTTCATCTCCAGTTTGATTGGTATCCTCACCATGTGGGTAATGCGTAAAATGACAGATGAAAAGAAGTTACTGGCTCAGTTGGAGGCAAACAAGAAGGAACCATCCAAACAGAAACAAAGCGGTTTGATGGCTAAGTTGGAAGCTTTGCAGAAAGAGCAGGAACGCTTGCAGAAAGAACGTCAGGAACGGATGAAAAAGAAATAATCTGGACCTGAAATCATAAAATAAAGGCGAAGAACTAGAGGAAATAAAAACTCTGTTCTTCGCCTTTTTTATTGGACAAAGTTGAAGTAAAGGCTTTTTGGCAGAAGAATTTTCCGGTATAAGAAAAATGATGTATGTTTGTAATCACATACAAATTTAAACTTTGTTATCATGAATCGATTTTATCTTTTGAAGAACCTATTCTTAGGAATCTTTCTGTTGTGTGCCGCTTGTATAGAGCTTTCTGCACAAAACTCCAAACCATTTGTAATTCCAGAATTGAAGGAGTGGCAAGGTAAAGAAGGGAGTTTCATTCCTTCCGACAAGTCTCGTATCGTCTATGGAGACAGTTCCTTAAAACAGATAGCAGAAACATTTGCTGCTGACTGGAAAGAACTGTTCGGTTTCGCTATGCAGGTAACCGATGGAAAGCCCAAAGCCGGAGATTTTTATCTGACTCTAAAGAGTGACAAGAAATTGGGGAAAGAAGGATATACGCTTTCTGTGACTAAATCTGTAACAGTTACTGCTCCTGAAACGACTGGCGTATATTGGGCGACACGTACGCTACTCCAGATTTGTGAACAGACTGAAGACCATCAGTTACCGGTAGGAGAAATACGTGACTGGCCAGACTATGCCATACGTGGATTCATGATGGATTGTGGCCGTAAGTTCATCCCGATGACTTACCTGCGAGACCTTGTTAAAATAATGTCTTATTACAAGATGAATGTACTTCAGGTACATCTGAACGATAACGGCTTCAAACAGTTCTTCGGTCACGACTGGGATAAGACATACGCAGCTTTCCGTCTGGAATGCGAAACCTTCCCCGGACTGACGGCCCGCGACGGTTATTATACCAAACAGGAATTTGTAGATTTCCAGTTGGATGCAGCCGCACAGTTCGTTGAAATCATACCGGAGATAGATGCTCCGGCACATACGTTGGCTTTCAGTCATTACAAGCCGGAATTGGGTAGTAAAGAATATGGCATGGATCATCTGGATTTGTTCAATCCCGAAACTTATACTTTCATGGATGCTCTGTTCAAGGAATACCTGGAAGGCGATGAGCCGGTTTTCCGTGGTCCGCGTGTACACATTGGTACCGATGAATATTCCAATAAAAAGAAAGATGTCGTAGAAAAGTTCCGGGCCTTTACAGACCGGTATATCCGTTATGTAGAAAGTTTCGGTAAGCAAGCATGTGTATGGGGAGCCTTGACTCATGCGCAAGGTGATACACCTGTGAAATCAGAAAATGTCATCATGAGCGCCTGGTACAACGGCTATGCTGAGCCAAAGGATATGGTCAAACAAGGATACAAGTTAATCAGTATTCCTGACGGACTGATCTACATTGTGCCGGCAGCCGGTTATTATTACGATTATCTGAACACTCAATATCTGTACGAAAACTGGACGCCTGCGCATGTAGGGCAAGTTGTATTCGAAGAAAAAGATCCGGCTATCCTGGGAGGAATGTTTGCTGTATGGAATGATCACGTAGGTAATGGTATTTCAGTGAAAGATATCCATCACCGTCTGTTCCCGGCTTTACAGACATTGGCAACAAAGACCTGGGATGCCAAAGTGACTATGTCATACGCCGAATTTGATTCAAAACGTCAGTTGTTGAGTGAAGCTCCGGGAATCAACCAGATGGGAAGAATCGGCAGACAAAAAGGGCTGGTATATCAGGATGAGCAGGTACTTCCGGAAGAATCCTTGCCTGTCCGTGAAATAGGATATGGATATACCGTTACTTTCGATTTGGAAGCTGCATCAGAAGACTATGGAACAGCTCTCTTCCGTTCACCCAATGCCGTATTCTATCTCTCAGACCCAGTCAGTGGATTGTTTGGATTTGCTCGTGACGGTTATTTGAATACATTCAACTTCCGTCCTTACCCGGGAGAGAAAATCAATGTAAAAATACAGGGAGACAATGTTTCTACTTCCTTATTCATTGATGGGAAATTAATTGAAAAAATGGATATCCAGAAGCGTTATTTCAATGCTGGAAAAGATTCCATGAATTATGTACGTACCTTAGTTTTCCCGCTCGAAAAAGCCGGAGCCTTCAAGAGTCGTATAACCAATCTGAAGGTTTATAATGAAATTGCGGAATAATCATTAAAACGATCCGATAAAGAATCATTACATTAAAAACGTCCGTTCGTGTCTTCTCAAACGAACGGACGTTTTTCGTAAAACACGAGCACGTTTACATGAAAACATAAAGACGTTTTCAAGACTCTCTTGTACATTCATCCAAAGATAGGCGGAAATAACACTGTCTGTGGAGATATATGAGATTGGATGATAAAATATGCGGACATCTGAACCATTGTACCTTTCAATGCCTCCTACTCTCCTCAGAAAATTGTCTGTAAAATTCCGGTTTCTTGGAAATCTTGTCAAAAGGATTACAGTATAGGAAGTAAAATCGTTTTTTATTCGTAACTTTGTCCTACTTTACGATAAACAATCAAACAAAAAAGTATGAAAAAAGTAGATTTTATGGCAATGACTGCTGCCATGATGCTAACAGCTGCCCCAGTATGCGGAGCAGAATCTGTACAGGCAGATGCGTCCATCATCGGCAAGCAGGAAATGACAATCCAAGACGGACGACTGACTCCAGAGATTCTGTGGGCAATGGGACGTATCGGAAGTTCCAGTGTTTCACCAGACGGCAAACGTATCGCTTACACAGTTTCCTACTACAGTGTGAAGGAAGACAAGGGGCATACAGTCATTTATGTAATGAATGCCGATGGTACAGACAACAAACTGCTCACTACTACAGCTGCCAGTGAAAGTAGTCCGGTATGGATGAAAGACGGCTCTGCCCTTGCCTTCTTATCAGGCGGACAGATCTGGAGAATGAATCCTGACGGTACAGACCGGAAACAGCTTTCTTCTTATGACGGAGCCATCGAAGGTTTCGCTTTTTCACCGGATGAAAGCAAAGTGCTCTTTATTTCGCAAGTTAAATACGGCGAACGCACCGTTGATAAATACCCAGATCTGGATAAGGCAAGCGGTAAAGTCATTGACGACCTGATGTATAAGCATTGGGATGAATGGGTTGAGACTGTTCCTCATCCGTTTGTAGCTTCCTTCGATGGAAACCAAGTAGGCGAAGCTACCGATATATTGGCAGGCGAACCGTATGAATCGCCGATGAAACCTTTTGGTGGAATCGAACAGTTAGCCTGGAGTACAGACTCCAAACAGGTAGCCTATACCTGCCGGAAGAAAACCGGACAAGCTTATTCTATTTCTACGGATTCGGATATTTATTTGTATGACATCGACAGCAAACAGACCCGTAATCTGTGTAAGGAAGATGCAACTGACAAGAATATGGGCTATGATACCAATCCGAAATTTTCTCCAGACGGTAAGAGTATCGCTTGGCAGAGCATGGAACGCGACGGGTACGAAAGCGACCGCAACCGCCTCTGCGTCATGGAACTGGCCACCGGCAAGAAGACTTATGTAACCGAATCTTTCCAGTCGGGCGTAGATGATTACTGTTGGGCACCGGACAGTAAGACTCTGTACTTCGTAGGTGTATGGCATGCTACCAGCATGGTGCATAGTACCAACCTGAAAGGAGAAGTGAAACAGCTGACCGACGGTATGTACGATTATACTTCAGTTGCCATGCTGAATGACAAACAACTGCTTACCAAACGCCATTCACTGAGCGAAGCCGATGAACTTTTCACTGTCAATCTGAAGAAAAAGAATGAGGTGACCCGTATTACAAAAGAAAACGACCACCTGTTCAGTCAACTGAAAACCGGCAAAGTAGAAGAACGTTGGATAAAGACGGTTGACGGTAAAGACATGTTGGCTTGGGTAGTCTATCCGATTAATTTTGACCCAAACAAGAAATATCCTACCTTGTTGTTCTGTCAAGGCGGTCCGCAAAGTCCGGTCAGCCAGTTCTGGAGTTATCGTTGGAATCTTCAGCTGATGGCCGCGAACGACTATATCATTATTGCTCCAAACCGTCGGGGACTTCCAGGTTTCGGTATGGAATGGTTGGAAGAAATCAGTACCAACTACGGTGGTCACTGTATGGATGATTATTTAAGTGCCATTGATGACATCGCCAAGGAACCTTATGTCGATAAAGACCGTTTAGGTTGTGTAGGTGCCAGCTTCGGTGGGTATTCCGTGTATTGGTTGGCCGGTCACCACAACAAACGTTTCAAAGCTTTCATTGCTCACGATGGTTTCTTCAACATGGAACAGCAGTATCTGGAAACTGAGGAGCTGTGGTTTACCAACTGGGATTTGGGTGGTCCGTACTGGGACAAGCAGAATCCGGCTGTACAGCGCAGTTATGCCAATTCACCTCATCTTTTCGTTGACAAATGGGATACTCCGATTCTCTGTATCCACGGTGAAAAGGATTTCCGTATCCTGGCTTCTCAAGGGATGGCTGCCTTTAATGCCGCCAGACTCCGTGGTGTTCCGGCAGAACTTCTTATTTTCCCCGATGAAAATCACTGGGTGCTGAAACCTCAGAACGGTATCTTGTGGCAACGTACCTTCTTCAACTGGCTGGATAAATGGCTGAAAAAGTAACGCAACATAGTCGATAGACAAAAAAGACAAAGGACAAGTCTTCTCAGTGGGAAACTTGTCCTTTTCTTTATGTCTAATCACTAATTATCAAACTTCAATTCACCGAAAAACTCCGGACAGTGGAAACACGGTTGAGGAAGCTGAATCGGATTCCAGGAAAGAAAATGAGGAACCTGCAACAAATCACCACATTTATAGAAATTTCCGTGCATAGTTTTTCCACTGAAATCAGTAATGGTATCATTGAAGAGTGAGGTTGCCGGAATAACCAATGCCAGCTCCCAGCTACATTCCCCTACCCGTTCCTCAAACGGTTCCCGACCGAGAGAGCTCCAACGGTCAATGCCGGACAATGTTTCTTTCGGTGCCGGATGACGGTCACCTACTTTTCCATGATTCAACAGCAGTGTTCCTGCACAATTACATTCAAAATTATAATAGACAGGCTCCTGCAGATTCGGCTGAAGGAAAAACTCGCAGCAAGCATCTTCCCATACCCTACCGTTATCTGTTTCGGCCACAGCGCGTACACTTTGTTCCGTTACCCGATAATGAAGTAACAGTGTATCTCCTGTATGGGCTATACGGAATTCCACTTCAGGTTTGTAAGGATATTCTGACCAGTTTAACCGGTCGATAGGCTGGAAAGCGATTCCTGCTTCATTCAGAATAGTCGGGATTTGTACGGCAGCAATGCTATCCGCTTTAGTCAGTCTTGTAATAGTCAATTGTTTCATATGAAAATTCGTTGATTACACAAATGTATAAAAAAAGCTGACATGACCCATAAAAAGGCAATATAAGAATTTGAAAGATAAGAAGGATAGTTTATCTTTGTCTGTATGAACCTTTGATAAAACCTATTATATAACTATCCTATTAAGATAGTTGTATTTACTCTTACAAAACGGAAATGTTACGGAAAATCTTCATTACAAGTTTTTGTGCTGTCCTTTCTAGTGTCTCTTTGGCACAGTCTTCTGTTCCGGGTGATGGATGGCATCTGGCAACCACCGAT
>URWP01000135.1 GCA_900551645.1 uncultured Bacteroides sp. | reverse complement strand
AAGTGCCGTATACCTTGTCCCCGGTAACGGAGCAGATAATTTCCTTGAAACCGCCAGCGGCTCCTTCGTTGGCACTCGATACCTCCAGCTTCCAGCCTTTTGATTCGCAGTACTTGGAATACATGCGGAACAAATCTCCTGCAAAGATGGCTGCTTCATCACCTCCCGTACCCCCACGGATTTCCAGGATAGCGTTGCGGTCATCTTGTGGGTCGGCTGGTACCAGTAGGAGTTTGATTTCCTCTTCCAGCTCCGGTATGCGTGCCTCGCAGGCAGCAGCCTCTTCTCGGGCTATTTCAGCCATCATCATTTTGGCTTCTTCCAGTCCGGTCAGACATTGCAGGTACTCCTTGCGTGCCTTCATGATGTCGCCCAGCTCTTTGTATTCTTTGGTGAGCTTGACATATCGTTTCTGGTCGGCTATCACGTTAGGGTCTGTAATAAGGGTCGATACTTCTTCGTACCGGGCTACCAGTCCTTCCAGTTTTTCTAAAATGGTATTGTTTTCTGCCATTGATGTTTTTCATTAATACTTGAATTCTCCGAACTCGCTGCGGATAATCAGTTCCTTGTGGTCACTTTCTTCGATACGTCCGATAATCTGAGCGTCGATGTTGAACGATTTGCTGATTTCGATAACCTGTTCCGCATGTTCTGGAGAAAGATATACTTCCAGACGGTGTCCCATGTTGAATACCTTGTACATTTCGTCCCAGTCTGTACCGCTCTGTTCCTTGATGGTACGGAACAAAGGAGGAACCGGGAAGAGATTGTCTTTGATGACACGGCAGTTGTCGCCAACGAAGTGCAATACTTTTGTCTGTGCACCACCAGAGCAGTGAACCATACCATGGATTTCCGGACGTAGGGTATCCAGCAGCTTCTTCACAACTGGAGCATAAGTACGGGTCGGAGAAAGAACCAGCTTACCGGCATCCAGCGGAGAACCTTCTACAGCATCCGTCAGTTTCAGTTTACCACTGTATACCAGTTCTTCAGGTACAGCCTTGTCATAGCTTTCCGGATATTTTTCTGCCAGGTATTTGGCGAACACATCATGACGGGCACTGGTCAGACCGTTACTTCCCATACCGCCGTTGTATTCTTTTTCATAAGTCGCCTGACCGTAAGAAGCCAATCCGACGATGACGTCTCCCGGACGGATGTTGGCATTGTCGATTACATCCGAACGTTTCATGCGGCAAGTCACTGTGCTGTCAACGATGATGGTACGTACCAAGTCACCTACATCGGCTGTTTCTCCTCCGGTAGCATAGACTCCTACTCCCATTTCGCGGAGTTCGGCCAGCAGTTCATCTGTACCGTTGATGATGGCAGAGATTACCTCACCCGGCACCAGCAGTTTATTGCGTCCGATGGTCGATGATACCAGAATATTGTCTACTGCCCCTACACAGAGCAGGTCATCGATATTCATAATCAGTGCATCCTGAGCGATACCCTTCCATACAGAAAGGTCGCCAGTTTCTTTCCAATACAAGTAAGCCAGAGAAGATTTGGTTCCGGCGCCGTCTGCATGCATAATGTTGCAATATTCCGGATCTCCACCTAGAATGTCTGGGATAATCTTGCAGAATGCTTTCGGGAAAATACCTTTGTCAATGTTCTTGATTGCGTTATGTACATCTTCTTTCGATGCTGAAACGCCACGCATCATGTATCGTTGGTTGCTCATGATATAAATGGATTTTGATGTATTTCTGTTTGTTATGCAAAATTAGCGATAATTTTATTCATTTCCATCATCTTTTGTCAATAAAAGCTTCATTGTACCAGAGTACCTATCAATTCGCTGTTGCCGTCTGGGTGGAGAAGAATCAACCGGTAAAAGCCTTTTTTGAGTGAATTCTTCCAGTTGGGGGATGGCTGTGTAGTCCGCAGTATTTCTTGTCCGGTAGCATCCGATACGATTAGCGTACATCCTTCGGGTATTTCAGGAAGTTCATCGTTGATAAGCTGGAAATTCACGAGTTTGGGCTGGTTCAGCTCCAATGCCGTACTTTCATTGCCATAACGGTCAACAGCGGTAACTGCCCAATAGGCCCGCTGGTGCCAGGGTACGTCCGGTTGGAAAAGAAATTCGGTTTCCAGGATTCTGTTTGCCATCAGGTTTTCGGCTTTCTGGATGTCAACAGGATATTGGTTGGATGCATAGATTCGGTAGGTTACATAGGTTCGTTTGTCATTATCCTCCGATGCCATCCAACTCAGACGGAGTGTTTTTCCGTCTATTTGGAACGAGGGATGAGATGGTGATGTAGGAGGGATGCTGTCTTGCCAGGTCATGGCGGGAACAACAGCCGGATAGAGGTAGAACCGTTCTTTTAGCTCATCCAGCAGTCCTTTGGTGTTGTCCAGTAGAAAACGGTTCCGGAAATAGGCTTGCCCGTCCAGTTTGACATCACGGATAAAATAGAGTTGGCAGACGATTTCATCCAGTTTCCAGTCCTGTTCATTCGGGTGGAGAAAATAAATGCCTAGACCTGGTACTATCCATCGTCCGTTTTTGTTCTCTTGCCAGTCGAGAGCGAACGGATAAAAATTGTTTCCTTGGAAATACATCATCGGAAACAAAGCATCGTGGATACCCTCTTTCAGCCAACGCTGAGCGTCTTGGCAAACAATGGCATAAGCATTCCATCCTCGAGAGGTATAACGTTGGGTATCATTGTATTTCCCGATAGGCGAGCTACTGACCTTGACCCAAGGCTTCAAGGATTTGACTGTCTGATAGCAGGTTCTCACAATCCGGGTAATGTTATCTCTGCGCCAATCTTTGATGGGTTGTTTGTTTCCGTATTTCCGATAGGTATCCTGATCCGGAAATTTCATGGCCTGATCCGGATAGCGGATATAATCGAAATGGATTCCGTCGATGTCATAATTGGTGACGATTTCGCGTACAATACCAGCCAGGTATTTGGCCGTTTCCGGATTTCCGGGGTCCAGATACCAGGAATGGTTGATGTGTTTGCAAAATGATGGGTGTTTCCGTGCGACTGCATTCTTACCGTGTAACCGTGCCTGTCTGTCATTGCCGATAGGAATGGATACAAACCAAGCGTGGATTTCCATTCCCCGTTTGTGGCATTCTTCAACGGCAAAGGCCAAGGGATCATAAGCCGGTATCTTTCCGGTATGTCCGGTGATGGACTCGGCAAAAGGTTCGTAAGCAGAGGGATAGATGACATCTCCCCGCAAGCGTGTCTGAAATAAGACAGTATTGAAATTAGCTTCTTTAAGTTGGTCCAGCAGTTGGCAGAGTTCTTCTTTCTGTCGTCTGATACCTTCCGGTGAGTTGGCTTTTTGTCTGGGCCAGTCCATACCTCCCAAAGTAGTGACCCACGATGCTCGGATTTCATATTTCGGTTGTGCCGCCAATGGAAGGAAAAATATGATTCCTACCAGCCAGCAAAGAATTTTTTTTCTGTACATTATCTGGTTTTTGTCCGCAAAAGTAGGATAAAATTCAGAGATGTCAAACGAACGGTATACTTATTCATACAATTTAGTAATCGGAGTAGATTGGGAACCAATTACTTGTATGTTATCATGTTTTTTTAGGAAAAACTGTTGATTGATGGATGAAATTATTACTTTTGCGGCAGATTATCGATTTTTTTAAGATTTATGGTAACTTTTACAATTGCATTACTTCTGTTGTTGGTGGGGTATTGGGTATATGGGCGATATATAAATTCTTTGTTTCTTCCAGATTCTTCACGTAAAACTCCTGCCGTGACCATGACGGATGGAGTAGATTTTATCCCTTTGCCGACATGGAAAATTTTCATGATTCAGTTCTTGAACATAGCAGGTCTTGGACCTATTTTCGGAGCAATCATGGGAGCACAGTTTGGTACCGCTTCTTATCTGTGGATTGTGTTTGGAACCATTTTTGCCGGTGCTGTACATGATTTTCTTTCCGGATGTATTTCCATACGTAACAACGGAGAGAGTCTGCCTGAAATTATCGGACGGTATTTAGGGACGAGAACCAGGAATGTGGCTTGTGTATTCACTGTATTGCTGATGGTATTGGTAGGAGCGGTGTTTGTTTCCGGTCCGGCTGAACTGCTTGCCGGAATGACACCGAAAAGTCTCGATATGTATTTTTGGATAATAGCCATCTTTATTTATTATGTATTAGCTACGATGTTGCCGATTGACAAGATTATCGGCCGTATCTATCCGTTGTTTGCTTTTGCCTTGATTTTCATGGCTGCCGGTATTCTGGTGATGTTGTATGTAAAGAGTCCGGATTTGCCGGAAATGTGGAACAGTTTCGGAACGAAGTATGAAAAGAATCCCATCTTCCCGATGATGTTTATTTCCATTGCATGTGGGGCTATCAGCGGTTTTCATGCAACACAGTCGCCTTTGATGGCACGTTGTATTACCAATGAAAAGCATTGTCGTCCGATTTTTTATGGCGCTATGGTGACCGAAGGGATTGTCGCTTTGATTTGGGCAGCTGCCGCTACCTATTTCTTTCATGAAAACGGAATTGTAGATCAGGTTACCGGTATTGCTTATTCAGGAGCTACAGTAGCGACAAATATTTCCAAGGATTGGTTGGGTACTTTTGGTGGTATTCTGGCCATTTTAGGTATTGTAGCAGCTCCGATAACCAGTGGTGATACGGCTCTTCGCTCAGCCCGTCTGATTGTGGCTGATTTCTTTCACATTGAGCAGCACAGTATTTCCAGACGTCTCATGATTTGTATTCCTATTTTCCTGGTGACTGCTTCCATTTTGATTTATAGCATGAACGATGCGGAAGGATTTAAAATAATCTGGCGTTATTTTGCATGGTGTAATCAGGCTTTGTCTGTCTTTACTTTGTGGGCAATAACCGTATTCCTGGTACGTTCGAAAAAGAATTATTGGGTGACATTTATTCCGGCATTGTTCATGACCTGTGTATGTTCTACTTATTTGTTGATTGCTCCAGAAGGATTCAGACTCTCTGAAACTGTTTCTTATGTAGGTGGAGGAATTTGTGTATTGGTGGCATTGGCATGGTTTATCTGCTGGTTCCGCAAGGAAAAGAAGCTTTGAAACCTGAAATTGCATAACGATTATCCAACAATCTTGAGAAATAGCGGGATTGTTGGATTTTCTGTTTGTAACGAGTCTGGGCTTTACCGTTTGATTTTAATTGATTATAAGTAATATGAAGAAACGATTTTTTATGCTGGCTGCTCTGGTAGGAGTGGCAGCTGGTACAATGGCACAGAAAAAAGGATTTGACTATACGTTTTATGGTCAGGTCCGTACAGATGTATTTTATAACAGCCGTTCCAATTCGGAGACGGTGGATGGATTGTTTTACATGTATCCGAAAGATGTGAATCCGGATGCTGACGGGAACGATTTGAACGGCAAGGCAAACAATGGTTTTTATGTACTGTATACCCGTTTAGGGGTAGACGTAAAAGGCCCGATGTTGGGAAAGATAAAAACGTCGGCCAAGGTCGAAGCTGATTTCCGGGGCTCGGGGACATCTTATTCTACAGTACGTATCCGTCATGCTTACTTTAATCTGGCTTGGAATGAATCTGCTTTGCTGGTAGGACAGACCTGGCATCCGTTGTATGGCGATGTAGCTCCGGATATTCTGAATCTGAACATGGGAGCACCGTATCAGCCATTTAGCCGGGCACCTCAAATCCGTTATAAATTCAATACGAAACATTTCGGACTGACAGCAGCGGCTATCGGACAGTCGCAATATTTGTCTGTAGGTCCTTCTTCGGATGTTCCAGGTGCTACAGGAACTGCGAAGAGCCAGAGTTTTCTGAAGAACAGCCTGGTGCCTGAGTTTTATGTAGGGGTGGATTACAAAGCGAAAGGACTGATAGCTGGTGTAGGAGCACACCTGACTTCGATGACTCCTCGTACACAATCGGTTTATAACGACAAGACGTACGAAGTAAGTGAGCGTGTAACCAGTGTTTCGGCTGAAGCTCATGTCAAGTATACGCATGATTTGTGGCTGGTGGCAGCCAAAAGTGTATTGGGGTCTAACTTGACTCAGACCAGTACGGTAGGAGGTTACGGTATTACAGCTACTGATGAAAGAACCGGTGAACAGGAGTATACGCCCTTACGGGTTTCTCATACCTGGATAAATGTGATGTATGGACGGAAATGGCGTGGGGGTATCTTTGGCGGTTATCTGAAGAACTTGGGCGCTAAAGAAAATGTTTCCGGACTGATTGGTACAGGAACGAATATTGACCAGTTGACTACTGCTACCGCCGAACTGACCTTTAATTTGCCGAACTGGAAGTTCGGAGCCGAATATTCCTGGATAGCTGCCTGGTACGGAAGCAACGACGCGAAAGGAAAAGTCATTAATACACATCAGGTAGACAATCATCGTATTGTTCTGACGGCTTTGTTCCAGTTCTGATAACGATATAACATTTTTCAGATATTTGAATCGTCATAACTTTCTCCTTAAGTGGAGAAGTTATGGCGATTTTCTGTATTTGGAAATAACTGAAAAATACATTTTTTGCTGCAAGTCTTTTGTAACTTGCAGCAGAATGCCACAGAAGAACAACCTCTTCAAAGCCGTCAAGCTGCTATGGAAATACAGCGTCAAGAGTATCTTAGATTGTATTGAGAGTAGCTTTATCATAACTGATATTGTATGAATTTTATGTACAATCGAATAAAAAGCGTAACTTTGTGAATATAATATTGGTGGTTATGGTTAAAAATACAGATAAACAAACAATTGATAAATTGTCAGATAACTTTCGTGGCTATGCGACATTGCTTCGCAAAATCAAGCAACGGGTACTGATAGCCCAACAACGGGCGATTTGTGCAGCCAATGAAGAAATGCTCAGGATGTATTGGGATATTGGCGGTATGTTGCAGCAAAGCCAGGATGCAGACGGTTGGGGCAAGAAAACCTTGTAACGGCTGGCAGAGGATTTGAAGAACGATTATTCTGAGATAAAAGGATTTTCAGTCCGCAATATGCAGTGTATGATGCAGTTCTTCAACGAGTATAATCAGGAACTTACGATGATAAAAGGGGGGGGCTACTTCAATTGCGCCAACCACCGGTTGCGCAATTGGGAAAGTATAACTTTACTCTTCCCATCAAACATCTGAATTGGACGCACAACTTGATTATTATGCAACAAGTTAAGGATATTCGTGCCCGTTATTGGTACATGGTGCAGAGTATCACATCCCATTGGTCAAAGCGCTATCTTCAAGAAGCCATTAAACTTGACGATTACAGCAAGCACGGAGCGTTGGCTAACAATTTCACGGAAACCCTGCCTGTTCCGGAGGCAAATGATGTGAAATCAATGCTCAAAGACCCATATA
>URWP01000134.1 GCA_900551645.1 uncultured Bacteroides sp. | reverse complement strand
CAGCCGCAGAAGGTGGCTGTTTCGCTGATTACCGATGCTGCTGAATTACCGGAAACCTTGACTTTCACAAAAGGGGCCAGTGAAGCAGTTGTTTCGCCGGATGGCAAGCAGGTAGCTTTCATTGTCCGTGGAGAAGTGTTTGTCACTTCGGTAGAATATGGAACTACCAAGCAGATAACCCATACACCGGCCACTGAAAGGGGACTTTCGTTTGCTCCTGATAACCGTACTTTGGTTTATGCCAGTGAACGGTCCGGAAACTGGCAGCTCTATACGGCACGGATTGCCCGGAAGGAAGATCCGAATTTCCCGAACGCTACCTTGATAGACGAAGAAGTGTTGCTCCCGTCTGAAACCGTGGAACGGATGTATCCTCAGTTTTCTCCCGACGGCAAGGAAGTGGCTTTCATCGAAGACCGTAGCCGGCTGATGGTGGTCAATCTGGCTACCAAGCAAGTGCGTCAGGTAACCGACGGTTCCTTGTGGTACAGCACCGACGGTAATTTCTCATATAGCTGGTCGCCCGATGGAAAATGGTTTACCTTGGAGTGTATCGGCAACCGTCACGACCCGTATTCTGATATCGGTCTGGTACGTGCAGACGGAACAGGCGAAGTGGTCAACCTGACCGGAAGCGGTTATACCAGCGGTTCTCCACGTTGGGTAATGGACGGTAACGCTATTCTTTTTACCACTGAACGTTATGGTATGCGTAACCATGCTTCGTGGGGTTCGCTGGACGATGTAATGCTGGTTTTTGTCAACCAGGACGCATACGACAAGTTCCGTCTGAACAAAGAGGATTATGAACTTCAGAAAGAACTGGAAAAAGAACAGGATGAGGCTGCCGAAAAGAAGGATGATAAGAAAAAAGACGATAAGAAATCGGATAAGAAAAAGGAGGAGTCTGCAAAGGATATTGAGGTGGAACTGGACGGTATTCAGGACCGCATTGTCCGTCTGACTCCCAATTCGTCGAGTCTGGCTTCGGCTATTCTTTCGAAAGACGGTGAACAACTGTATTATCTTTCTTCGTTCGAAGGTGGGTTTGATATGTGGAAGATGGATCTGCGCAAGCATGAAACCAAATTGTTGCACAAGATGGATGCCGGTTGGGGAAACATGGAACTGGATAAAGAAGGAAAGAACCTGTTCGTATTGGGAGCCGGAACCTTGCAGAAGATGGATACCGGTTCGGATGCTTTGAAACCAGTATCGTATAAGGCTGTAATGAAAATGGACCGGGCAGCCGAACGGGAATACATGTTCGACCATGTTTGTAAGCAGGAGAAGAAACGTTTCTATGAGGTGAACATGCACGGTGTGGATTGGGAGATGATGTCTGCCAGTTATCGGAAGTTCCTGCCTCATATCAACAATAATTATGACTTTGCGGAACTGTTGAGCGAACTGCTGGGAGAACTGAATGTATCGCATACTGGAGGCCGTTTTTATCCGTCTGTACCGGGCGATGCTACCGGAAACTTGGGAATCTTGTATGATTGGGATTATGAAGGGAACGGAGTGCGTGTGGCCGAAGTTGTGGAGAAAGGTCCTTTCGACCGGAAGAATACACGTTTGAAAGCCGGTATGGTTATTGAAAAGATTGATGGGGAAACGATTGCTCAGAATACCGATTATTCTACCTTATTAAATGGTAAAAGTGGAAAGAAGGTTTTGGTTTCTCTGTATGACCCGCAAAGCGGTTCCCGTTGGGATGAAGTGGTGAAGCCTATCAGTAACGGTAGTTTCCAGGATTTGCTTTATAAACGATGGGTGAAACAACGGGCTGCCGATGTAGAGAAGTGGTCGAACGGCCGATTGGGATATGTTCATATTGAATCGATGGACGACGGTAGTTTCCGTACGGTCTATTCCGATATTTTGGGTAAATACAATAATTGTGAAGGTATCGTCATTGATACTCGTTTCAACGGTGGTGGTCGCTTGCACGAAGACATTGAAGTCTTGTTCTCGGGCAAGAAATACCTGACTCAGGTAGTTCGCGGACGGGAAGCTTGCGATATGCCGAGTCGCCGCTGGAACAAGCCTTCTATTATGGTACAGTGTGAAGCCAATTATTCGAATGCACACGGCACACCGTGGGTTTACCATTATAAGCAGATGGGTAAACTGGTCGGAGCTCCGGTTCCCGGAACCATGACAACAGTCAGCTGGGAACGTCTGCAGGACCCATCTTTGGTATTTGGTATTCCTGTGGTAGGTTATCGTACAGAAGACGGTTCTTATCTGGAGAATAAACAACTTGAACCGGATATTTATATACTTAATGCACCGGAGACGATTGTCGAAGGAGAAGATACCCAATTGAAGGCAGCTGTAGATGAATTATTGAAGGAATTGAAATAAGTTTCACTTTTCCTTTTGATATATCCGTTCCAATTTGAGAATTCAAGTTGGAACGGTTTTTTATATATGGGGTTGTATTTTTCTTAGAAAGAGATTCCTATGTTTGATAGTCAGTTATTTGGGGAGAAAAAAGAATGATCTTGTTTAACGATAAAAAAACAAACCTGTTTCCGGAAGAGCATTTTTGTAATTTTTTCTGCTAAACGAACAAATTTATTTTATATATTTGCATAATGATAATTTTCTTTCTAAGAAAATATCTAGAATAGTTGAACCTAAATTTAATTATTATGCAAAAACAAGTTAGACTTGTCAGTATGCTCTTGTGCCTCGGCATGGGAGTTGCAGGAGGCCTTCCTGCATATGCATCCAGTGAATCAGTTTCTGTACAGCAGCAGAACGGTATCTGTAAAGGTGTCGTTAAAGATGCTACCGGTGAACCGGTTATCGGTGCTTCTGTATTGGTAAAAGGAACTACCAATGGTACAATTACAGATATTGATGGTAATTTTACTATCAGTGGAGTAAAGAAAGGAGCTACCATTGAAGTTTCTTTTGTAGGATATGTTACTCAAAACATTGCCTGGAACGGTTCGGCCTTGAATGTAACTTTGAAGGATGACACTCAGGCACTCGAGGAAGTAGTTGTAGTAGGTTATGGTACACAGAAGAAAGCCAATCTGTCTGGTTCTGTTGCTTCTGTTGACAGTAAGCAGTTGCAGAACCGACCGATTCAGAACGTTAGCAGCGGTTTGCAAGGTTTAATGCCAGGTGTAACCATTACCGGAACCAATGGTGCTCCGGGTATGGATAGCGGTAATATCCGTGTACGTGGTACCGGTACCTTGAATACGGCTTCTCCTTATATCTTGATTGATGGAGTTGAATCCGAAACCATGAGTGCCATCGACCCCAACGATATTGCCAGTATTTCAGTATTGAAGGATGCGGCTTCGGCTGCCATCTATGGTTCGAAGGCTGCCAACGGTGTAATCTTGATTACTACCAAACGTGGTTCTTCCGGTAAACCGAAAATTTCATACAGTGGTTATGTCAGCTTCCAGAATGCAACAGAAATGATTGACCGTTTGGATTCTTATGATTATGCCAGCATGTATAACAATGCGTTGAAAGCCGAAGGAAAGGCTGCACGTTTTACCGATGAAGAATTGCAGAAATTCAAGGACGGTACAGATCCGAACTATCCGAATACGGACTGGTATGATTTGGCATATAAGACTGGTGTACAACATCGTCATAACTTGAGTATCAATGGCGGTAACGAAAATGTCCGTTACATGGGTTCGTTGGGTTACCTGAACCAGACCGGTGTATTGCCGAATGCTGACCGTGAGCAGTTTAATGCGCGTACTAACTTGGATATGAAAATCAATAATCGCTTGAGTGCCAAGATGAGTATGGCTTTCATCAAAAACAAATACAATGACCCGAGTTCTGCTTATTATGGTGGTAGTTCTGACCAGATTATCCGTCAACTGAACCTGATTGCTCCTTGGATTGTAGCTCGTTATCCGGATGGAACTTGGGGAACCATTTCAGACGGTAGCCCGATTGCGTGGTTGGATTCCGGTATGAAAGTTACTCGTGATAACTATAACTTTACAGGAAGTGCTTCATTGGATTATAAGATTATAGACGGATTGGTATTGACGGCTACTGGTTCTTATGTGAATAACTACCAGAATTATACTTATTTCCAAAAGTTTATCCAATACAATGCCAACAAAGCTTCTGACCCGAACTCACTCGACGAACGTGATTACCGCTGGGACCGTACAAATTACGACTTGTTGCTGAATTACGACAAGACATTCGGTAAGCATAACATCAAAGGATTGTTGGGTTGGCATACAGAAAAATACAATTATAAATATACCAAAGCATATCGTCAGAATTTCCCGAACAATGAACTGACCGATATCAATGCCGGCGATGCTTCTACACAGACGAATGAAGGTTTTACCCGTGAATTGGCTATGCTTTCATGGTTTGCACGTGTCAACTATGATTTTGCTGGCAAGTATTTGCTGGAAGCCAATATCCGTGCCGATGCTTCTTCCCGTTTTGCAGAAGGTAACCGTTGGGGATATTTCCCGTCATTCTCCGGTGCATGGCGTATCAGTGAAGAATCCTTTATGGAAAATACCAGAAGCTGGTTGAGTACTTTGAAAATCCGTGCTTCTTGGGGTATGTTGGGTAATCAGGATGCATTGTCTGGTGATGGATCCTCTAGTTATTATCCGGCTTTGAGTACCTACAATGTCGGTGCTACTTATCCGTTCGGTGGTGCCTTGAATTCCGGTTATTACCAGAGCAATTACTGTTTGAGTACTATCTCTTGGGAAAAGGCAACTACTTGGGGTATTGGTGTGGACTTCGCTTTCCTGAACAATAAGATTAACGGTTCTATTGATTATTACAAGCGTAACACTACTGACATCCTGATGGATGTATCTGTCCCGAATGAATTTGCCTTGGGAGCTTATAAGGATAATGTAGGTTCTGTACGCAACAACGGTGTGGAACTGAACATCAGTTACAACGATCAGTGGGGTGACTGGTCATTCGGTGTAGCAGCTAACTTTTCTTACAACAAGAATGAAGTCGTTGATTTGGGTGGAGCTGAATATCTGGACGTATCGGATGGATACAACCAACGTAACACATTGGGACATGCTATGAATTCCTACTATATTTACGAAACCGATGGTTTCTTCAATTCCCAGGAAGAAGCTGACGCTTTCCAGGAAAAATACGGTAATCCGTTTGGTGGCGGTGATTTCAAGGCTGGTGACTTGCGCTATGTCGATACCAATGGTGACGGTACTTTGGATGGAAAAGACCGTGTCTTGTATGGTTCTACAGACCCTGTATATACTTTCGGTTTGAATTTGAATGCCGGTTGGAAAGGATTTGACTTGTCTTTGATGTTCAACGGTGCTGCCAAAGTATATCGTCTGTTTGACTCACACGAAGTATACGGTGCCTTCTCCGGTGATGCCGGCCATCCGGCTTCCATCTGGAAAGATGCCTGGACAGAAACCAACAAGGATGCTTCCATGCCGCGTATCTTTACCGATACCAACTCTCCGAGTAGTTCACGTAATGCACAGTCTACTTTCTGGTTGCAGAATACCAGCTACGTGCGTCTGAAGAATCTGCAGTTCGGTTATACTTTGCCGAAGAGTCTGTTGAGTAGT
The DNA here is from genome assembly GCA_900551645.1 of uncultured Bacteroides sp. Taxonomy (GTDB): domain Bacteria; phylum Bacteroidota; class Bacteroidia; order Bacteroidales; family Bacteroidaceae; genus Phocaeicola. The sequence continues at coordinate 1,879 of URWP01000134.1, read as the reverse complement.
GTGGGTATAGAAAATGTCCGTTTCTACTATTCTGTAGAAAATCTGTTTACTTTTGACGGCATGAAGATCAACATCGACCCGGAAGCTACCAGCCAGCGTTTGTCTTCATATCCGTTGCTGCGCACACATGCATTCGGTGTTAATGTAACATTCTAAATTCAAACCTTAAAAACAGATGATAACTATGATACGTTTTAAACAATATTTGCTGTTGGGGGCTGCGGCTTTGATGTCAGCTTCTTGTTCCGATTTTTTGGATACTGCCCCGTTGGATGCTCTTTCACCGAGTACGACTTGGCAAAGTGAAACTGATGCGCAGAAATTTGCTATCGGTTGCTATGACGGTTGGGAAGACGGAGAAGATATCCTTTATATGGACTGTGCGTCTGATTATGGATATAACAATTTCTCATGGGAAGGTTATAAAGACTTTGCCAACGGTAAAATGACTCAGGCAAACAGTGGTGCCAATTATTACGATTATACCATTATCCGCCGTTGCAATACATTCTTGGAAAATATAGATAATATTGAGTTTGCCGACGAAGCAGTAAAGAAAGACTTGATTGCTCAGGTACGTGTCATCCGTGCGTATCGTTATTTCAAGATGAACTGGCTGTATGGTGGTGTACCCATTATCTCTAATTATAATAGTGCAGAAGAGGCACAGGTTCCACGTAATACAGAAGCTGAGGTGAAGGAATTCATTGAAACCGAACTGGATGCCTGCACACCGGATTTGAACAAGGAACCAAGTGAACGTGGACGTATTGCACAAGGAGCAGCACTGGCTATCCGGATGCGTCAGGCTTTGTATTACGGTGAATGGGAAGTTGCTAAACAGAAAGCTCAGGAAATCATTGACTTGGGTATCTATGATTTGGAAGCAGACTATACAAACCTGTTCAAGGTGGCCGGTCAGGATTCTAAGGAAATCATTCTGGCGGTACAGTATATTCCGAATACCTATACATTGTTAACCATCGGTCAGATGTATAATAACGGTGACGGCGGTTGGTCTTCTATCGTTCCTACCCAGGATTTGGTAGATGACTATGAAATGAGTAACGGTCTGACTATCGATGAAAGCGGTAGCGGTTACGATGCTGCTCATCCGTTCAAGGGCCGTGACCCGCGTATGGCTATGAGTATCCTGTATCCGGGAGCTGACTATATCAAGGCAGACGGAAGTACAGGAATATTCAATACGTTGGACAAGACTATCGGTGGCGCTGCAAATGCCAACTATATGACTTCGGCAGATAATGCTTCGAAAACAGGTCTGACCTGGAATAAATACTTGAATCCGATTACTCAGTATGCAAATATCTGGGCCAGCAATGCTTGTCCGATTGTGTTCCGTTATGCAGAAGTGCTGATGACATGGGCAGAGGCTGAAAACGAATTAAACGGACCGTCGGCAGACGTTTACAAGAAACTGGATGAAATCCGTGCACGTGTAGGAATGCCTGCTGTAGACCAGGCCAAATATAATACGAAAGATAAATTACGCGAACTCATCTGGCGTGAACGTGGTGTAGAATTTGCGGGTGAAGGTCTTCGCCGTGCTGATATCCTCCGTTGGAAGACTTCCGATGGTAAGATGTTGGCCGAAAAGGTATTGAATACTACTCTGATACGTCGTACAGGTACTGTCAGTGATGGTCCAGATCCGGAAACTCGTGCTACCATCGAGTTGAATCCGGCTAAGGAAGATATCTTCATTGAAGATCGCGTATTCAAGACTTTCCATCGTTATTACCCACTTCCTCAAGGTGCTATGGATAAGAATCCGAAGTTAGTTCAGAATGAAGGATATTGATTAATCTGGAAAATGAACATATTGAGAGGGTGTGTCAAAATGATGCACCCTCATTTT
>URWP01000133.1 GCA_900551645.1 uncultured Bacteroides sp. | reverse complement strand
CAATGTGCTGAGAGACACCATCGACTCCGGGCAGGTACCTGTCATTCGTCTCACCCGTATCTTCCGCCAGGCTCAGAGCAGCCGTATTGTGATGAGTGCCCATGCCATCAACCAGGGGCGTTACCCCGATACCAGCAATGGTAAGGATACTGACTTCTTTTTCATCAGAAAGGATGACCCTGAACAGGTGGCCGAGGAGATTGTGAAGCTTGTGAAGCACCGGCTGCCCAAGGCGTACAACCAGCCGTTGAACAATATACAAGTACTCACGCCTATGCAACGGAGTGTGGTGGGGGCGGGGAATCTGAACATGCTTCTCCAGCAGGCACTCAACACTTCCACCCTGGGAATCAGCCGGGGCGGAATCAACTACAGGTTAGGCGACCGGGTGATGCAGATTCGCAACAATTATGACAAGAATGTATTCAACGGTGACATCGGCATCATTGAAAAGGTCAATATGGAAGACCGTACGCTTTGCATCCGTTTCGACGATAGTCTGGTAGAGTATGAGGCTTCAGAACTGGATGAGGTGACTTTGGCATACGCCACTACCATTCATAAATCGCAAGGTTCTGAATATCCCATTGTGGTGATTCCCGTGTTGATGACGCATTTCGTGATGCTCCAGCGCAATCTTATCTATACAGGCATTACCCGGGCGAAGAAGATCTGTGTGCTGATAGGTCAATCCAAAGCTTTGGCCTATGCCATCCGTAACCTTACGGTGAACAAGCGCAATACCAAACTGAAGGAACGTCTGCGCGGTGAACTACAGAATCCGACACAGCAGCCGGGCCGTATGGTTATGCCATACCAGACCGTTGAAGATGAATCGTCAATGGCTGCCGAACAGGCAACGGAGTATGTTCGGAATGAGGAAGCGTAGAAACGGTTTCTCAAGCATCCTTTTGATCAGGCCGAAACTGCTTGCTCTTACAAGCATGAGAAATCCTTTGTGCTGGAGTTCCTTCTTGACGTTTTCCGCCCGATAATTAATCAGTCGAAACATTTTAAACTTAATGTAACGCGACTTTTGTGGACGGCATACTTCATAAAGATATCCACTACACTTTCCTGGTATTCATCTACTGATAAGAATATGCGACTTGGCTTCTTACATGCCTTATGAAATGCGGCTAGCCGTTCTATATTGCTTATATGCGGTGACGGAATGAGTCCGTTTCCTGTTTCAGATTTCCATCAATCCTTTCCTCCATCCTTCAAACGGACACTTTTCTTTGATTTCGTTATACAGTTTGCAGCAGAAGTTGAACAGCTTTTCAGCTTCATGCAGCACTTCTTTATTGTCTAGTAGGCAGAAGATACTCTTTTGTTCCATATTACGTTTCAGCCTGATGGATATTGCATCCAGCTGGTCGTCATCGGGTAACGTGATGCAGTCGTATGGTGTTTCTCCGGTGAGGAGCGCACATACGGTAGGGCAGGGTTTCTGCAACATGGACAACAGCTTTTCCGGTTCCTTGTGATCATATACACGGTTAAAGAAATGCCCCCAACCACATGTCAGACTGACGGTTTCCGGACCGGTAAGCAGTATACAGACCACACCGTACAGATTTTTTCTGACTTTAATTACCAGCTCCAGGTGGTTTTGCCGGACTACGAAAGTATAGCTTTCGCCTGCATAAAATGAGGCACCGGCACGTGTCGTAATGAAATTTCGCATGTCAGTATATTGTTTTTAGTAGCTATCGCTTGATTGTTGTCTTTTGATTTTAAAGGTTTTTGAAGTATAATCCTTTGTCATACATAAATGTTATGCTACCGCAGGTAAGTTGTTCCACAAATATACATCTTTCTATGGATAAATCATGTGTCAGCATATGTTTTTATGTAGTTTGGGTATGGATGTGTAGTGTCTTTTTTTCTCTCAATACTTCTGCTTGTTAACTCCGTGTTCTCTGCCTTTCAGGTTAGTACATCCCCTTTGTAGCGTGGTTTTGGGTTCATGTGAATTTGGAAGACTGACTGCTGTTGTTGTATCTCTTAATCTAATAGGGTATATACAATCCGTTCCGGCTGATGACTGGTAAATCAAAGCCGGAACGGATTTTCGTTTTTCTCATATTGAGAAACATCGATTTTCAGAAACTGTTGCTGACCTTTTTATAGCTTTCTCCGTTTATGATTACTCCTTGTGAGCCATTGGCAAAAACAATGACCGGTTGTTCCAGTTGGCTTTGTACGGCTCCGTCCATGTCAATTATTTCGTTGAATAACAGGTACCATCCCATCTGCTTGCCTTTATAATACACTTCTTGGGTAAACATACTTCCTGTCATGGAAGCGGTTGTCTGTGATACCGTGGCATAAACTATATTTTTTTCTTGTTTCTGATAGAATGCGTAAGATGTGGTTTGTTCCCCATTCTGCATTTTTTTCTGTTTCTGGTAAATAAAATCCGTATATTCTTCTTTTTCTACCAGTCCTTTATCTGTCCTGCTAATCTGGTTACCTGTAGCCAGACGTCCGACTGTTGCTGATACATAAACATTGTTTCCGGTTTTTATGTCTTTCACTTCATACCAGGATCCTTGTTGGCTGATTAACTCATACATGGTTCCTGTAGAGGCCTTTTCCACAACAGCTGCCGATGTTTGCGGTGCTTTACGGATATTGACATCTTGTTTGGTAATTACAACTACCTTGGCAGGTACCTTGTACTCTTGAGCGTTTAAGGAACAAAACATGCCTGTGCATGTAGCAAAAATAAGTGATAAAATGACTTTTTTCATAGCAGTTTTTATTTGGTTAGTAACAAATTCTGTTTTTTCAATCATCCTTTTTACAATAACTGGCCAGTAACTTGGTACATGTGATGATATGTACAAATGTAGCAAGAAAAGATTGTATTGTTTGAAAAAAGGTCCAAATTTTACTTGGACAAGGATTTAATATTTTGATGTATTCCTTCAGGTATTTATGTTTCTTCTTTTTATCAGGCGAGGCAGTTTGATTTATTTATTGGTTAGGGTAGTAAAAACAGTTGTATGGTAATATGTCGTTCTGTCATTCTGTTAATTCTGCCTACCTGTACATCCATAATTCGTACCCAATCTCACGGATTCTTATGAAAATCGTATTCTCATGAAGTGTTGTATGGTTGAAAAGATAGATAAATTAAGATGTTTGTGGATAATGGTCGATATATAGTTGAAGGTAGTGTAAATATGATTTTAAAATAGATATAAACGCGGTAAAATGCGATTTGAAGAACGTTCGGAAATCTACCTGTTCCAGCTTCGGATTCCCTTCATTTTGCTTCTATTCCGGAACGTCTGGATGTTTGACTGCATGCGATTGAAAGTTTGACCGGAAAGAATTAGACGTTTGACTGCATCTGTCTGGTTGTTTTCCGTGGGAAAAACTCAGCTGGATATGTTAATTGAATGTGTGTATTTAACGGATGAGGTTATTATACTTCTGATATTTGCAATTAAGGGAAACGGGATATTAACGTTCTTGTACTGATTGAAGGATTTTGAATGAATCACAGGTTAGTGAATTGGGTGAAATATGGGAAGAATGTCTGGTGCTTATAGTTTTTTGCTGTTAGAATGATAATTCATTGTTTGAGGAGAGTGATATGTGATACTACCCGTTTATGGAGTATATATTCTTTCCAATAGACGGGTAGCATTGTTTTTAGATAACACTTTCAGGGAAGAAGAATCCTTTGTGATGGTTCTTCCATGGTTGTTAAATTGTATCTATCTGATGTAGTAGTACAATACCGATTTTTTCTACGATACCTGTTACTAAGGCATTACCCATCAGGAAAGCACGACGCATGTCGGAAGCACCTTCCGTATGTCGGTCAGGAAACATATTCAGGCGTTCCAATTCGATGGGGGTAAGGCGTCGGTAGCGTCCGCTTTCGGTCTGGATGACGTGTTTGAATCGGGATGGTCCTGCTCCGCCTTCACCTGTAATGATGGTGCGTGACGGTTTGTCCAGTCCGTCTGGAAAAGCCATACCACCTTCGGAGTATTTATATTCATAACCTTCTGCGCTTTTTCTGACTTCACTCTTGCTTCCTTTCAAATATTGCCAGCGAGGTAGGTCAGTATCGGTAATAAAGAATTCTTCAGGAACCTCTTGTTCCGGAAGGATGATTTGTCCCAAGAAGATACACTCCCCTTGGTAGTTTGGGACAGTAGCTGCAGTGGTGACGTGTCTGTTAGTCATCATACCGGTATTTTCGAATTCTAGTTTCATTTTTCCGGCATTGAAGTTGGCGGAAACTTCATCCAGTGCTCCATCGATGGAGAAATGATTTATCCTTGTGTTAGCTTTAGGTGAAACGGGGAATGCAGTAGCTATCGTACCTTGTTGGAGAATCCACTGTTCAGGGTCGTGGATGGAACGGGCAAGGGTAGTATCATTGCGATAGGCTACGATGTAAGTCCGTCGTCTACGTTGGGGCATACCGTATTCGGCCGCATTGATGACGCGCCATTCTACCGTATAACCCAAGTCGCTGAGGGAAGCCAGTATAATGGCAAAATCGCGTCCACGTTGTGAAGCGGGCGATTTGAGCAGGCGGTCTACATTCTCAAGGAACAGATAGCTTGGCTTCTCCCTGCTTTCGGAAATGATACGATAAATTTGCCACCAAAGTACACCTTTTTTCCCTTCAATACCACCGGATCGTTTGAGAGTAGTGGCTACTGAATAATCCTGACAGGGAAAACCACCTACCAGCAGGTCGTGTGGAGGTATCTCTTCGGTAGGGACGGTAGCTATGTCTCGGTTACTGTGTCCTTCAGGACCGAATCTTTTGCAATAGATGATGGAGGCATCTTGTCGGACAGTAGAAGGTTCCCATTGGTTGTTCCAGATGGTTTTGAAACGTTCGGAAGCTCTTTCCAGACCAATACGGAAGCCACCGACACCGGCGAATAGTTCGACTACCCTTATGTCATGCGGGGCGACTTCTACTGTCGGTGTGTCAAATAATGACAGCTGTTTGAATTGAGGTCTTGTTGCCTTACAATAGGCTGCAATGGGTTCGCAAACCTGATGTTCTGTATTTTCTTCCGATAGGATGTATGGATTATTCTGATTCATTCTTAGTTAATTCTGGATGATTCGCCTTCATCATAGGCGTGTTCTATAATTCTTTTTACATACTCTTGGTTGAACCAATATGCTTTCTTGGGAACAGCTACATGACTAATGGGGCTGTAATATCTGTCTGTTCCTTTTTGGGCTTTGGGGCGGACGTGAAAGTTACGTTTGTCCTGAATCTTCCAAAACGTATTCGTCTGGTTCTGTAATGTGTCCTGTAAGATGTTCTGCCGGATATTTTCCCAATAAGCTTCTGCTTCGGACAGGTCTTCGGTAGGCATAGTCCAGAAGATGACCCGGTCGAGCAGATATCGTGTCTCATTTTCCCAACCTGCCGGGGCAGGAGATGAGGTGGCACGATAAACGATGAACATAAATCGAGATGTGACAATCTCGTACCAGCGGGAATCTGTCCATTCTGAGGTTTCATACACTTCCTGATAATCGATGTTCTCGAATGACATGCTTTCTCTGATGTTTCCGTCGGCTTCCATGCGGATGGTCTTGACGATGATTCCTGCTTTCTGGATTTCTTCCGCATGGCTTAGGTTGTTAAGCCCTTTCAGAAGAATCTGTGCGGTAACTCTTGCGTAACGGCTTTTGTCTTTTGAACAGACCTGTATATGAAGATGTTCAGCTATCTGTTTGTAATCCTGCCCTTTGAATTGCAACAGCCTTTTTGTCAAGATGTGTTCAAAAGAAGCCTGCTGTAATTCCTGTTCTGAGACTAGAGACTTTTTATGCTCAATAAGATTGGTGTTGGTATCCATGTCCTTTCCACTGGATTGGATGAATGCCAAGACGGTGCGCATATATGCGGGTTTCAGTGAAAATGCTCGTTTAGGGGCTCCGATTTCACTATAAGGTTGTTTACGTAACGGGTCGCCTTTCTGCCCTTTTCGGCAGGCTCCGAGGTACATGGTATCTCCTTCTGAGAGTTCGTGTGCCTTACCTTCTTTGATTTTATTGATAATGACTTCATAGTCGTGACGGATGATGAGCAAATCTTTTCCATCGAGTTTCCATAAAACACTGAACAGAAATTCAAGGTCGTATAGTTTTTTCCCTTTTACATGAAGATAAAACAGGATAAGCATGAGCAATGATTTCCGATAGAAAGGAGATTGTTCGAAAGGAGTGTTCACAATCTCGCAGAAATCAATCATATCGCAGACCAGCCGTTCTTTGATAACCAGTTCTTCTTGGGCATTTTTTTTCAAGGGAGTGGTTTTCAGTTCAACCCCGGCTTCTGGAAAATCCGGCAAAGGACTGCTGTTTGGCTCGTATCCATAATAGAATTTCTCTACAAGCTGTCCGAGACCTCCTTTCCCTTTTGCTTCTAAATCTTCCGGAAGGATGGAAGAATCTAGTTCACGAACCGCTTCTGTAAGGGAACGATGCAGAAGTCCACGGCTGAATTTGAATATGGATAGCGCGTCAGACGGGTCGTATGTACGGTTAGATGGTCTTTTTTCCATGCTCTTTATGATTGTTTTATGCAGCAAAGATACGAATTGCAAAAGGAATGAGCCTAGTTGGAACTGAAAATATTTTTTGCTTTTATAGCCCTCACCACCTCCACATCGGCTGGCAACCAGTCTACGTTGTTCAGTTCTTCCAGACTTAACCAGGCTGCATTCTCATGTTCTTTCAGTTCCAGGTGACCGGAACGGACGGAGCAAAAGAAGCAGTGCATGGTCAGATGGAAGGCAGGGTAAGGGTATTCTACCGTGGTGAGAAAGTCATCGACAGAGATTTCCGTATCGAGTTCTTCACGGATTTCCCGTTTCAAGGCTTCTTCCTGTGTCTCGCCAGGTTCCATTTTTCCTCCGGGAAACTCCCAAAAGTCCTTGAATTCGCCGTAACCGCGCTGGGTGGCGAAATACTTTCCCTCGTGGCAGATGACAGCTGCTACTACTTCTATCTGTTTCATGGTTCAGCATTTTCAGTTGTTAACATTCGATAGATGCTCCTTCTTCATTGATGCTCCAGAAAGGAATGTTACAGGCATCGGTAAATTCTTTCATTCGGGCAGCCGATTCGAATCCGCTCGCTACGAAGTGCATGGGAACGAACAGCCCTGTCTGGAAGCGTTCGATGAATTGTCGTCCGCCCCGGGTATAGCCGTTGCCGATGCGTCCGTCTACGGGAAACATCGCTACGTCGAAACGGTCTGTGAGTTTCCGGATATCTTTCAGTTCTCCCAGAAACAGTTTCTCTTCCTTCTCCGGGTCGATGTCCGTACCGAACTCAGGACTGTAGATGAGACCACCGTGGTAATCGTCGGTCAGGAAGCGGGCATACCAGTTGTTCAGGTCGCCTGCATGGAAGATAAAGCGTCCGTCCGTTTCGATTACCCACGATACACCACTGTCGTTACTGCCTGT
>URWP01000132.1 GCA_900551645.1 uncultured Bacteroides sp. | reverse complement strand
CACGAAGGTATGCGAAAGAGCTATGCTAGTCAATACGCCAATTTTGGAAGCTTACCTCTGCTTTTATCAGGTAGACAGCCGGAATTTTATTCCGACAATCTGCCTGTATTTTCTTTTATTTACGATCAGCTTTCAAACGTTCAGCCATCGCTTTAGCCAGTTCTTTAGCCTGAGCATAATTATCCTGCTTCATGGATTGCTTCATTTCTACCGGATTACCCACCAACTCAAATTTCAGTTTCTCTGCAAATTCACCCAGTTTTTTCACAGCAGCACTTGCCCAAGTATATGAACCGAAGTAACCCATCACACGGTTTTTCATTTCTCGGGCAGCTACCTTACTGAGTAGAGATTCCATTTCAGGATACAAATGCATATTATATGTAGTACAACCTACAATCAGAGCCTTATACTTGAAGATATCCGACAGAATGTATGAATGATTAGTCTGTGAAACATTGTACATCACAATATTCTTGATACCCTCCTTACTTAATTCTTCAGCAATAGCTTCAGCCAACTCTTCCGTATTGCCATACATCGTTCCGTAAGCAATAACCACACCTTCTTCACCTTCGTAACGGCTCAGCTTATCGTACATATCAACGACACGTGGAATCTCTTCTTCCCATACCGGACCATGAGTCGGACAGATGGTATTGATTTTCAATCCACCCAACTTCTGCAAAGCTTTCTGTACCGGATTACCGAATTTACCCACAATATTGGCATAATAACGACGCATCTCATTCCAATAAATATCAGTATTGATATTACGATCAATACAACCACCATTCAAGGCACCGAAACATCCGAATGCATCACCAGAGAAAAGAATACCCTCTGTTTCATCATAAGTAACCATTGTTTCTGGCCAATGAACCATCGGTACCAAATAGAAACGTAAATTATGGTGACCTAACTTCAAGAAATCTCCCTCACCTACTACATAACGTTCTCCCGTCACGCCATAATAACCTTCTACCATATCGAAGGTCTTCTTGTTGCCAACCAGTACAATTTCAGGATAATATTGCTTTATCAAAGCGATAGATCCAGAGTGATCTGGCTCCATATGATTGATAATCAAATAATCAATCTTACGGTCTCCGATGATACTGCGGATTTTTTTCAGATAAACTTCAAAGAAACATACATCCACTGTATCTACCAGCGCTACCATTTCATCATCAGCAATAAGATACGAGTTATACGATACGCCGTATGGCAACGGCCACAGGTTCTCGAACAATGCTTTGTTGCGATCGTTCACTCCTACATAATGAACTTTACCTCTAATTTCCATTTTTCTACAATTAATTTATTCTTGTTCTTTCCAATATTTTCCTTGATAAGAATCACGCTCACGTAAACGTTTCCTTACTTTCTCTGTAAACTCATGATTTTTCAATCCCCAGTCAGGTGCTATCAGCAATTCCTTAGGTGATTGTGAAATAAAACGTTCCAATATTAAGTCTGGACGCAAATGTTCTATATAATCAATAATAAGTTCAATGTATTCATCAGCAGAATAAAGATGGAAATCGGAAGGACATTGAGCATACTCATAAGCCATCCTGGTCCCCTTTATCAGTTGAAGCTGATGCAATTTCAAAGTTGTCAGAGGCAACTCCGAAAGAATCTCAGCCTGACGAATCAACATATCATGCTCTTCGCCTGGAAGACCTAAAATAACATGGCCTCCGACTTTAATTCCTTTATGCGCTGTACGCCAGACAGCATCTTGAGTACACTCAAAAGTGTGCCCTCGGTTTATCCGTTCCAATGTACGGTTTTCCACACTTTCAATACCATATTCTACCAATAAAAAAGTACGCTTATTCAGCTCTTCCAAATAGTCCAGCAAAGTATCAGGCATACAATCTGGACGAGTACCTATAACTAATCCAACAACATCTGGCACAGACAATGCTTCTTCATACATCTGTTTCAAGTGTTCCAGGTCAGCATAGGTATTGGTATAAGCCTGAAAATAAGCCAGGTATTTCATTTCTGGATATTTCCGGGCAAAAAATGATTTTCCTTCTGACAATTGCAAAGTAACAGACTTTTCTGTTCGGCAATAAGCTGGATTAAAAGTCTGATTATTACAGTATGTACAGCCACCATGCCCTTTCGTACCATCCCGATTAGGGCACGTAAATCCGGCATTCAGCGATATTTTCTGTACCTTAAAAGGAAACTGGGAAGCTAGAAATCCGGAAAAATCATTGTAACGCAAACGTTCGTCCATTATTCCTTTTTATAAACGTTGCAAAGTTACAAAAAATCACGGAAACACCAATAGTACTCAAGGAGTGACATGTAGAAGAAAAATCCAACCCCAAAACCACAAAGCTTATATAACAGACAATCCTACCCAAAGGCTGCAATCTCTCACATAATCCTACCTAAAAACTTCCATAAATTTGTATTTTATTACTATCTTTGCCAAACGTATAAAGACCAAAAATATGCAGACAAGTGATAGCATCGTTATAATCCCAACTTATAACGAAAAAGAAAATATCGAAAATATAATTCGAGCCGTATTCGGGCTTAAGAAATGTTTTCACATCTTGATTATCGAGGATAATTCTCCAGATGGAACCGCAGACATTGTACGCCAGCTACAGCAAGAATTTCCGGAACGCCTTTTCATGATTGAACGTAAAGGCAAGTTAGGACTGGGAACCGCTTATATCACTGGCTTCAAATGGGCTATCGAACACCATTACGATTATATATTCGAAATGGATGCCGATTTCAGCCATAACCCGAACGACCTGCCCCGCCTTTATCAAGCTTGTCATGACGAAGGAGCAGATGTTGCCATCGGTTCCAGATATATCAGCGGTGTCAATGTTGTAAACTGGCCTATGGGGCGAGTTCTGATGTCATATTTTGCTTCAAAATATGTACGCATTATTACTGGTCTGCCTATTCATGATACAACAGCAGGATTCAAATGTTATCGTCGGAAAGTATTGGAAACCATACCTCTGGATAAAATCAAATTCAAAGGTTATGCCTTTCAGATTGAGATGAAATTCACGGCATATAAATGCGGATTCAAGATAAAGGAAGTACCCGTCATCTTCATTAACCGAGAACTGGGAACATCGAAAATGAATTCCAGCATCTTCGGAGAAGCTGTTTTCGGAGTGATACGACTGAAATGGGACAGCTGGTTTAAAAAATATCCCCATCCTCAAAATTAAACAATAATAAATTAAATTACCGATATAATAGAAATTTATGAAACGCACCTGGATACGCCAAGCCATTATCGTGAACGAAGGCATATGCTTTGCCGGTTCCGTAGTCATAGAAAACGAAATCATCAGCGAAGTACTTCATGGAGATGAATGTCCTTCTCTTCCTTGTGACGAAGAGATAGACGCTCACGGCTGTTACCTCATTCCGGGTGTCATTGACGACCACGTGCATTTCCGTGATCCGGGATTGACTCATAAAGCAGACATGGTAACCGAAACTGCAGCCGCAGCAGCTGGAGGAGTCACATCTTTTATGGATATGCCTAACTGTAACCCACAGACAACTACATTAGATGCTTTAGAACAGAAATTTACCGACGCCGCTTCTAAATGTATCGTCAATTATTCATTCTATTTCGGGGCAACCAACAATAATGTCCACCTCCTACAAGAGTTGGACAAGACTAAAGTTTGCGGTATCAAACTGTTCATGGGAGCCAGTACAGGCAATATGCTTGTAGATAGAATGGAAGCCTTACGTACCATCTTTTCCGAAGCTGGTATGCTAATCGCAACTCATTGTGAAGATCAGAATATCATCCGGCAAAATACAGAACAGTTCAAGAAACTATACGGTGAAGATCCAGATGTATGCTATCATCCACTTATCCGTAGTGAAGAAGCCTGTTACCGCTCTTCTTCACTGGCCGTACAACTTGCTCAAGAAACAGGAGCTCGTCTACATATCTTACATATCAGTACAGCCCGTGAGCTGGAACTATTTGAAGACAAACCGATCAGAGAGAAAAAAATTACTGCCGAGGCTTGTGTTTCTCATCTGTTTTTCAGCGACGAGGACTACCGAACATTAGGAACGCGTATCAAATGTAATCCCAGTATCAAAACTCTACAGGATAGAAACGCCCTTCGCCAAGCATTACAAACTAATAAAATTGACGTTATTGGAACAGACCATGCTCCCCACCTACTGAGCGAAAAGAACGGCGGTGCCCTAAAAGCAGTTTCAGGCATGCCTACCCTTCAGTTTTCTCTGGTAAGCATCTTTGAATTAGTACATGAAGGAATACTGACCGTAGAACAACTGGTTCAGAAAATGTGTCACGCACCAGCGGAACTCTATCAAATAAAAAAACGCGGTTACATCCGACCAGGATATCAGGCCGACTTGGTACTGGTAGACCCGAACCGGACATGGACTGTTACTTCTGACTGTATCGAAAGTAAATGTGGATGGAGCCCCATGGAAGGAAAAAACTTCCACGCACAAGTTATACAGACTTTTGTGAACGGTGTTTCTGTCTATGCACATGGAAAAGTAAATAAGGAACACCACGGACAAGCATTGACATTCGAACGCTAAACCCATGCAGACCGACATTACAGTAATAACATACCATATACATGACCTGGTAGAATACATCAACTGGATATATTTCTTCCATGCCTGGGGATTCCAGCCACAATTCGCCACAGTTTCCGACATACACGAATGTCCTGTCTGCCAGGAAAGTTGGGTAAACAGCCTACCGGAAACGAACCGTACCAAAGCCAGAGAGGCAATCAAACTGTATCGTGAAGCTCTACAAATGCTAAATGAATTGGACGGCCGTTATCCTGTATATGCTATCTATCGGCTGATGCAAGCCAATTCCGACGGAGATAACCTGATTTTGAACGGAGTACGTTTTCCACTGCTTCGGCAACAGACACGCGTCCATCCGGAAGACCCATTTCTCTGTTTAAGTGATTTTGTCCGTCCGCAGTCATCGGGCATTCCCGATACCGTAGGAGGATTTGCTACCACCATTGATGAACGGATGGAAGAAGCGTACAGCAACGATGATTATCAGCAACTTTTGATAAAGACATTGGGAGAACGTCTGGCCGAAGCCGCAGCCGAGAAGATACACGAAACCATCCGTAAAGAAATATGGAAATATGCTCCTGATGAGCAACTGTCTATCCGTCAGTTACTGAATGAAGAATATCAAGGAATACGTCCAGCTGTAGGTTATCCCTCACTTCCAGACATTTCTGTAAATTTCCTTCTAAACAAACTGATAGATATGAAACGAATCGGAATACGACTAACTGAGAACGGAATGATGCAGCCCCATGCCTCAGTATGCGGACTGATGTTTTCACACCCGGCTTCCCGCTATTTTGCTGTCGGAAAAATCGATGAAGAACAACTGGCCGATTATGCTTACCGACGTAACTACCCGATAGAGACCATGAGAAAATACCTGACCGCCAATTTACAGAACTAATTATGATGATTCTATTACGAGTTGCATTAGCATTTCTAATTCTACTTTTATTGCCAGATTGGTATATACATAAAACATATCTGAAAAAAACGACCAAGTGGAAGAAAATATTACACTGGATTCCCAGTATTTTTCTACTGATATTATTAGGTATTTTTATTCTGGCACAGGAAACCTTGCACGATTTCTTCGGAATATTTCTGATTATCGTACTTTGTATTGCTGTACCAAAAACCTTTTTCATGCTTTTCAGTCTGTTGATACGTGGAATAGTAAAATTACTTAGACGCCCCTTACCACATGGATGGATAGCCTTGTTACCCGCATTAGGAATCTTCGGATATGTACTCTATGGAGCGGTTTATGGGAAAGAGAACTTTACTGTTCACAAAGTAACATTCTATTCTCCAGACCTACCTGATGCCTTTGATGGCTATCGGATTCTACAAATATCAGATATACACTCTGGAAGTTGGAAAGGTAACAATAAGGGCTTGCAAAAAGCTATTGATCTCTGCAACGCGCAACAACCTGACCTGGCGGTATTTACCGGTGATTTAGTAAATAGTCGGGCGAATGAACTTGTGGAATTTATGCCTATTTTCAGCCAACTGAAAGCCAAAGATGGTATTTATTCCATTCTAGGTAACCACGATTACGGTACTTATGTTCGTTGGAATAACGAAAAAGCAAGATTGGACAATCTGGACAGCCTCATCATTTATCAGAACCGCATGGGCTGGCAGCTCCTGCTAAATGAACATCAGATTATTCATCGCAAGAATGACTCCATCGCCATTATAGGAGTAGAGAATAGTGGTAAACCACCTTTCCCGGATAAAGCAGACTTGCACAAAGCCATGACAGGAACTGAAGGAATATTCAAAATACTATTAAGCCACGATCCTACACACTGGCGACGGGAAGTATTACCCCAAACTGATATCCAACTGATGTTGGCTGGCCATACCCACGACATGCAAATCAGTATTTTCGGATTTTCCGTATCTAAATTCATCTATCCTGAGCACCGGGGAATGTATCTGGAAAACAAACGGGGGCTTTATGTAAATATCGGCCTCGGGTATGTACTTTTTCCAATGAGACTTGGAGCATGGCCTGAAATTACGCTACTGACCCTAAGGAAAAGTAATTAATAAATATAATTCATAACATCTATGAGAATCTTATACATTATTTACCAAATCTGCATCGGACTACCCATCTTCCTCGTCCTGACTATTCTTACAGCATTAGTCACCACATTGGGATGTTGGTTGGGGAACGGACATTTCTGGGGATATTATCCTGGAAAAATCTGGTCTGAATTGACCTGTATCATATTTCTATTACCTATCAAAGTAGAAGGTAAAGAGAACATTGACGAAAAGACTTCGTATGTTTTCCTGGCTAACCATCAGGGAGCATTCGATATTTTTCTAATATACGGATATTTGGGAAGAAACTTCAAATGGATGATGAAAAAGAGCCTACGGAAAATTCCATTCGTAAGCCTGTGAAATGGCCGGATTCATTTTTGTCGACAAGTCCAGTCCACGTAAAATATATGAAACTATCAAGAATGCGGAACGTGTATTACAAGGAGGTACTTCCATGGTAGTATTTCCAGAAGGAGCACGTACCTTCAGCGGACATATGCGGGAATTCAAGAAAGGAGCTTTTCAGATGGCCGACCAGCTACAGCTTCCCGTCGTACCAATGACAATAGACGGTTCATTCGATATTTTGCCACGTACCAGCAAGCTACTGCACTGGCACCGCATGAAACTGACTATCCACAAACCGATCTATCCCATCGGAAAAGGTCCTGAAAACCAGAAGATGCTACTGGAAGAATCATACAAAGCCATTGAATCAGGGCTCCCGGAAAAATACAAAGGACAGATTCCTGTCCAATAAACGTAAGTATTCGGCCAACTACAGGTATTAAACCTTTATATACAACAATAGCGACTG
>URWP01000131.1 GCA_900551645.1 uncultured Bacteroides sp. | reverse complement strand
CCATGACACGGATGAAACGGGTCAGGTTGCTATAGCTGCCTGAGTTGGAGGAAGTAGAAGTGGAGTAGTTGGAACTGGTATGAGTTATACCGAGATTAAGTCCTGTCTTGAACCATTTGCTTGGATAAATATTGTAGTTCAAGCGTCCGGAATATCTTTCGAAATCGGTTTTCAGCATGTATCCGTTGTCATTCAGATAACCTACAGAAGCATAAGTGTCGCTTTTTTTCGCTTTGTTGCTGTAACTCAGGTTATATTCCTGTCTGTATCCGGTTTTGAATGCTACATCTTCCCAGTTGAGGTCGTCTCCCCATTTCAATGAAGTAGCTGCCGGATTCAGCTTTCCGTCTGTTCCTACAATGACATCATCGGCTACACTGGAAAACGGATTGTATTTCAGTGTGTTTCCGATATTCTGTGAAGCGAGTTGAGCTGCTTCAGATGCAGTTTTGCCTGAACTGATATAAGAGTTTTTCAGCATTTCCCATTGCAGCGGATAATATCCCCAGATGTCTACCTTCGCATAATCTTTATAAGCTCTGTTAGACCAGCCTTGATTGATCGTCAGATTGACATTGGTTCCTTCTGTTCCTTGTCCCTTTTTGGTAGTAATCAAAATGACTCCATTACCTGCACTCGAACCATACAGCGAAGTAGATGCTGCGTCTTTCAGAACAGTCATGGATTCGATGTCGGCCGGATTGATATCGCCGATGCTGCCATTATATATTGTACCGTCTACTACATACAGCGGAGAACTGGAAGCGTTTACTGAGCCGAAACCTCGGATTCTGACAGTGGCGGATTCACCCGGTTGGCCGGTAGCTGAGGTAACTTGCAATCCTGTAGCGTTACCTTCCAGGGCGGCGGTAGCATTCGACAAGGCTCGTTTCTCAATAGTTGTAGCTCCTACGGTAGAAGCAGATCCTGTGAATGAAGATTTTTTCTGAGTGCCGTAGGCTACAACTATTACCTCGTCTATTTGTTTGGAATCATTTTGCAGCAGGATTTTCATTTCCTGGTCGGAAATGGGGATTTCCTGTGTTTTCATTCCAACAAATGAAACAACGATGGTTTTGGCATTTTCCGGTACATTGGAAATCTGGAATCTTCCGTCTATGTCTGTAATAGAACCGACTGATGTTCCTTTCAGTAATACAGATGCACCGATAATCGGTTCTTGATCTTCAGCCGAAAGGACTATACCCGAAATTCTTGATTGTGCCATTGCCAGTGTGATACACGCGAACAAGGCTAAAAACGATAAGAATGCTCTTTTCATACTAATTGGGTGTTAAGCTATTGATATATGTTTAGTCTTTAGTGTAATAGGTCGGTCTTATGCTTCCCGAAACTGTCCGGTAAAAATATAAATTGGTCCTCTTGCAGGTTGACAGTCTTCTTCCATGGATAAAACTGTTGTAGAAAAAGGAAACGTTTTGTACATGCGTTTTTTCAGGTAACAATGCTAATTGGCAACACCCCTACTCTGGTATATATAAAGAATGTCACTACTGTCCACTAAAAATGGACAAGGTTAAAAATTAAATAAATTCGGTTCACTTGAATCATATCGTTCTTTGATATTTTTGAAATTCGATTTGTCAAACAAGTCACAGAGATGTGTTTTGTCGGTTAGAGAAATTCCGAGGATTTGGAGAACTTCATAGATACTGCGTTCTAATTTCATATCGTGTCGGACTATTGCTACTAGGCAGTAAGTGATTATCGCACAATAGATTTGTATGCGTACAGCGTTTTCCGATGTTCCCCAAAACTTCTTAATTCTGAGGTGTTGTTTTATCCATTTGAAGAACAGTTCAACACTCCATCTGTTTCGATAAAGCGATGATATTAACTCCGCAGATGCATCAAGATTATTCGTCAGGAAGATGTATCGTGTACCGTCTTCAGGATTCTCAACGATGAGTTTTCTAAGTTCTTCGGGGTAATCCTTAGAACTTTTATAAACCGTAAAGCATCCGATTACATCCGAAACTACACCTTCCGGCAATCTTCGTTTCCAGGTTTTAGGCTTGATCCGTACATTTGTTTTGGCTCGTACAACGAAGAAAGCGCCTATACGATTTATTGTATTAAGGTTGCTGAAATCGTTATACCCTCGGTCGAATATGTAATGCGCTCCTGATTCGTATGGAATCTCAGACATTGCCTTTGAATCGTGAATATTGGCAGATGTAATATGCACAAATGCAGGTACTTCCGCTTCAATATCGTAGAGCGTATGCAACTTTATTCCGCCTTTATGTTTGCGAAATTTAGCCCATTCAAACACTGACAGGCACAGATCAATCGTTGTAGAGTCAAATGCATAAACATGACCGTCAAGTTCGAATATTTTATTGATTCTACGCTTGCGGGCCTCTGCAATCATGAATGTTGCATACTCTTCGAATATGCGGTAGTTACGTTGCTCATTAGCCTTACTAAGATTGCTCCGAGTTACAGACTTTCCGATTCCGAGATGGTAAAGTTTTCCAGCATGAGCTTCCATAGCCACAATCAAATCTCTGAGACTCTCTCGATTCGATAGCTGACCGAACATCATCGTAAGTAGTTGATTCCAACAGGTATAGCTCTTGATATATTTATCGCCTTCATACTTTGTAACGATACGATTGAATTTACTTCGGTCAAGAAACTTAACTAATTGGGCAAAAATATATGGGTCTTTATGCATAACGGTCTGAAAATTACCACAAAAGTAAATTCAAATCCGTTCTCCCCAAAATCTCCTATAACAAATTGAATTTCAATTATTTCAAAGAACTTCTATGATTTTTTAGTGGACACTAATGGCATCGGCCATATTCTTCGGACCTTTAGCTAGGTTCTTCCTTTTTGATATGATTTTTCTTATTATCTCCAACGCCACTGCAGAAGTACGCAGATTATCTACCGAAAGTTTTATTCTGTAATTTGTCTGAGGCTCCATCCACACAGGATTTCTCATACTGACAACCTGACGTATATCAGTTTTTTCGTCTAAAAGGAACTGGTCACGGAGGTATTTCAAACAGCGGACTTTCTCGAATATCCTGTTCTGATAAGCTATAAGATTCAGGTAATAAATAATCTGCTTCTCTATCTCAATGAGATTATGATAGGAATCATTAAGCTGAAGTTTCACGTCATTCACCGCTATACGCATTTGAGTGTCCATGGCGACTCTGAAAAAAACAGGCTGAGTGTTGTCTATTATGTCTTCACTCCTATTGATAAGAAGTGCTATGTTCTTACGTTTTTCATCAAGGTTCTTTAATTTTGAAAGCTTTACACGATAGTTTGGTTCATTCTTGTAAGTATTGTCAATGTTACGTTTCAAGTCTATTACATTACGCACTGTTATCATTGCAATATTTTTCAGACACCTCCTTACCTCTTTGTAATAATTATATTTCCGCTGCTCATTATCTTCTTTAAGATAATAATCTATATTTTCATTCAGACGTCCCAGATGATCATCCACAAAAGAAACATTTATATTCTCATTGACCTGTAAAACATCCTCGAAGAATTTAAGATATACATCCTCCATTTCAAGGAAATTTTCGCTATCTCTTATTATTCCGTAGTCAATAAGATATTTTATTCTTTCTTCTTTATATTCAGTAAGTTCGAGTGCATAATCATATTTCAAGGAAGTTGAAGCTCTTTTCTGAAACATCTGTTTCAACAAAAGCTTCTCTCTTTCAAGTACACGCAAAAGCTCATCAATAGATTTAAAGGTGTTCATAGTTCAAGTATTATAAGAATTATTACTGAAATGATGGCTACTAATTTAATGAATAAAATACTTTTCAACCATATCCTTGAGCTGATCCGATGACAGGTTTGCTATGCCCATTGATTCAATAAGTGAAAACTCTTCTTTATTCTTACCAATAATAAACTTACGTTCATGACCGTCTATTTCAGCAAGCAAATGGAAATTTCCCTTGTACGCCTGCTCAATACGGATATTCTTTATAATATGTCCGTTTATAACCAATTCGCATATTTCGGGAGCCATTTCCTCTAACTCTCCCCATGATTTCAGACGGTCTACTATAGTGTTTTCGACACGTCCTACCCACTGTTCAGCAACACCATATTTAGTGGCAACCGTCCGAAATTGTTTTATGGCATTAACTATATCACGTATTATTGCATCAGGCCTACGTATTCCATTATCTTTAGCAAATTGAATAACATCATCCCGTGTTATATCCCTAAGTTTTGCCCTAATATACATGCAATGATCTTCATTTGGCAAGAATCCTCCATTGTCAAATATATAAGTTACATCGTATGCAGGAGACAGACGCCAAGTACCGTCCTCACTCATAACGAATGAAAAATTCTTATTGTGATCATCTGTATTGTTTGCCAATACATTAAAAGCCATCCTGCGGAATACCTCATAACAGTCTGTTTCCGGCAGATGGAGCTTCCGGCATACTGTAATCAATTGTTCGTAACTGTCCGCATCAGGGCTAATTGCGGCCAGAGTTTGTGTATGAATCTTTTTTCCATTATTACGGTCAAAGCGTTTTGTCATGAAATGATTATTTCCGTCCACCTGATAGAGTTTTGAAGGCATCATATTTATCCCTGCCATTGTAGCAAGTTCATAGTAAGACATTTCCAATTCTGCCGAGCTGTATTGCGAATTTCCAAATTTTACCAGATAGTAATCAAATTCCTCTAATCCGGAAATCTGCCCGCTACGAACCTCACCATTCTTTCGATTAATGGCAACAATGGCTTTAGGTTGACGACCACCGGCTGAAGTACCAACCGTAAGTAATGATTGCATTGTTACCGACTCTTCAGGTTGGATTCTGGCATTTTCTCTTTCTGAGAATATACGCTCTGCTAAATTTGCCAATGATTTGATATCTATTTTTTCAGCCTTACGCTCTCTTGAAACCTCAGGCAAGAATTCCAAAGCTCCCATTCCACGCTTTCCTATAAATGAGAGTTTGTCAAGAGGAGTAATATCTGCATTTGACAAATGATTCTGTTGACGCCATAATTCAAAAAGTTGATTACCCCATGAGTCAGGCAATGAATCTGCTAAAAATGCCGGTAATTTTTGATAAATCTTGGCCTCTTCTCCCCATACAGGCATAAGTCCTCTCGCTCCATCAACTGGTGCAGCTAATGGAGAAATATTAAGACCTTTCTTCAAGAAGGCCGGATTATACATAAAATAGGACAACCTGCGTCTGGCATCCCATGCCAATCTACCAATTTCCTCACCCCAAAGTATTACTTTTAACGACTGTACCATAATTTATGCTATTTAGAGTGTCTGACACGCTGTACCTTTTTATCATCCTTACGCATCATGTAAGGAGATTCAGGCAATTCCGGAAGAAGATTGTCTATAGTGTTAATCTGTCCGACCACTTTCAACAACACAATAAATGTTGACAATGAAATATTGCCAGCTGTACCATTCTCGAATTTGTGGATAGTTGTAAGTCCAATTCCGGATTGCTCAGAAACATCTTTCTGAGTGAGATTGCAACGAATTCTATATTCTTTAAATCTATTGCCTAATAGCCTTACAAGCTCAGGCGTGGAGTATTCATAGAAATCTACCATATAAGCCGTGTTTATATATCATTATAATGATAGTTACATGTATTTTTAAGTATTAATCTTCACTATTATGAAGATTATAAATACAAAACTATGTAATTTCTAAGAATAAAACTAATTTTTCTTAGAAAACTTATCGTCAAATCATAGTGATTGATTGTAAATCCTATATTTTGTATTTGTTATATGTCCAATTTCGCTATTTCCCTCATGAAGTTTTGATTGCAAAAAAATGGCTTATCAACTACGCATAAACATGGAGATAAGCCAACTTTTAATTACGACGTTCCATTAAGAAATAGGCTCTACACGTTTCTCAGACTCCCATTCGGTATGAGAAATAATATCATGATATTGCTCCAGAGTAAGAAAAGAGTTTTTCTCATCAGAACATTCATACTCCCAAGGAAGCTCATATACGGTACCTTCTTCCTGATATCCCATATAGTTATGGTATGAATCAGGAACCAGTCGGACAAAATCCTCTTCCTTCAGAATACTCAGAAGTTTCTCTGCATCGTAAATATGTAATGGAGCATCAGCCTTATATAAAGAAACAGCCACCTCCATAGCCAATCCGACATTGGATGAATAACTGTTGGAAACAACAATCTTCCATCCCTGATGTTGAATATTTGAAGCTAAGATATTCAAACGTGAAAGCCCAAGTTCACCGTAATGATCCGTTGCAAACCGTATGAAATCCTCCTGGCTGTCGACGTTATAAAGGTTCTCCACATCTACATACTTCATATACTTGTAATAAGCCACATCCGAGATTTTTTGGAGATCCCTTTTTGAATCCTTATTGATACGTCCACCGATACCCCGTTTCTTATGGTAAGCCTTATAAGTTTCATTAGCAATACGATAAAATTTACAATACTTTCGTATGGTCATAGTCTCTATAGGAGACAAAGAACACCCTTGTATTGAGTCCTCTAAAGCATTAAATGTCATTTCACGGTCCTCTACATCAATCCTAAGACTCGGAACTATGCGAACCAGGTTCTTTCTGGAAATCCGACCTGTACGTTGCTGGTATGGCAGATTGTTTGCTACATACTCATTAAACCCGTCGGAATCTGCTACAATAACACCAATCATAAGATTCAAAAAGTCGAAAAAACGTGTAAGGTTCTCCTTGCAACAAACATCATCGAACTCCTTTTCATTATATGAGGAGCGGTTAGAAATAACAAAGTGGGTAAATTTCCGGTCGGTAACATGAATCGACCGGTTATTCCCGTATTTTCTTGAGGTTACATAGAACCAGCGCGTTTCCATCGGATTGAACGCAAGCCAGTCCGACAGATAAGCATCCATGCTGCTGTATTCTCCCGAAGCAATCAGTTCCTCTGCATTACCCCAATCTTCTGATGTTGGCCGAGGCACCTCTATATAAAACCCACGATACTCTTCATCACCAATCACGGCAAGACGCTCAAACTGACGCTGAGTCTCAATCATCCTTTCCAGTAAATTTCCTTCCACAACAATTTCCCAATGATGATTTTCGCCTAATGCTTCCAGATCTAATGTAGTCAGACCAACTTCCTTAGCTAAATCGCAAAGGTATTTTCTATCTATGATTTTTCTTTCATTCATCGCTGTACTCATTTAATTTCAATAAACTTGCCCGATTCAAATCCATTCATCAGATGCTCATTTGCAAAAATATATCCCATCTGGTTAGAGATTACCCTGGTCCCTCCTATCTCCGTATCAATATTAGTATGCGAATGTCCATATATCCATGCATCAATCCTACTATTGGCGATTAAATTATCGTACTCACTTGCAAATGCACTGTTCAGAACAGATCCTCTATGGTGCGCTGCTACTACTTGGAGTGTAGGCAAATGATGTGTGACCACCACAATATGGTTTGCTGAGCTCTCTTCGATGTTTTTCTGAATAAAGTCAATACTGATCTCGTGCATCTGGTTGAATTCCTCCACT
>URWP01000130.1 GCA_900551645.1 uncultured Bacteroides sp. | reverse complement strand
GTATTTCAATGATCTCTTGAATATAATTTTGAACCGGATTATGCCGATTCTATGTTTAATTTTAATTTATCGGTAAAAATTTACCGAAGTATTGATATTTGAGGACCTTAAAGAAAGGAAAACTAAATTTATTAATGGATTTAATCATGGAAAACAAGATTCAGGAGCTTACTGATAAGATTTATCGTGAGGGTGTAGAAAAAGGAAACGCAGAGGCACAGCGACTGGTCAGTGAAGCCCAAAAGGAGGCACAGCAAATGATTGAAGCGGCTCGTAAGGAGGCGGAAGTTATTCTTGCCGAGGCTCGGAAATCGGCTGATGAAATGAAAGAAAAT
The DNA here is from genome assembly GCA_900551645.1 of uncultured Bacteroides sp. Classification (GTDB taxonomy): domain Bacteria; phylum Bacteroidota; class Bacteroidia; order Bacteroidales; family Bacteroidaceae; genus Phocaeicola. The sequence goes on along the minus strand of URWP01000130.1, from coordinate 7,281 downwards.
ACGCAGTCAGAGCTGAAGCTGTTTGCCGGACAAGCACTCAATGCCTTGAAGACAGAAGTAACTAACCTGTTGACAAATGAGACAGTAACGGAAGCTGTAAAAGGTTTTACTGCCAACAAGGATTATTTGAACAAATTTATTGTGGCATTGGCTGTTCAATGGTCTGCCAACGAGCCAATTGTCATTTCCGTACAGGATGCTGACGCATTAACCAAGTATTTTACAGCAAACGCTAAAACATTATTGGATAAGGGTGTAAAGATTGAACAGGTGAATGGTATCAAGACTTTGTTCTCCATTGCTCCTGCTGATGGCTCTTATAAAGTGAACTTTGGCGAAGAGGAATTTGAAAATTATTTCAAGGAATTCCTCCGTCCTCAGTTAGTAAAAATGTTGTTTTAACGTAGTGTTATGAGTACTTATTATTATCTGGTGGCTGGCTTGCCTGATATATCACTTGAGGATGGTAAGTTGAGCTATACAGTAGACAGCTTTAAAACGGAACTTTATCCTGAACTTTCGGTGAAGGACAGGCAGATTATCGACCTGTTTTATCTGAAGTTTGATAATGAAGACCTGCTGAAGCTGTTGAAAGACAAAGATGCACGGGTTTCTGGGCGCGGAAACTTTTCTTCCGAGGAGTTGCTCCAGCTCATCGCAGCGGTACGGGAAGGTGACGCTCCCGACGGCAGATTTCCTACTTATTTCTACGATTTCATTTCCCGTTATTTTACATTGTCTCCTGATGAATTGTACAGTTCGCAGGATTTGTTGGCAGCTGCGTACTATGCGTATGCCATGGAATGCAGTAATAGTTTTGTGTCTGGATGGTTTGAGTTTTCATTGAATCTCAATAATATTTTGGTAGCTTTGTCTGCCCGCAAATACAAACTGGATGTCGATAATGTGGTAGTAGGAAATACAGAAGTGTGTGAACAATTGCGGACATCGAATGCTCGTGACTTCGGTCTGAATGAAATGCTGGATTATTTTGACCCCATCCAGCGGGTAGCTGAAGTAGAAGAATTGGTAGAACGTGAAAAGAAAGTGGATTTGTTGAAGTGGAAATGGTTGGAAGATGAATCGTTCTTTCATTATTTTACCGTTGAGCGTCTGTTTGTCTTCCTGCTGCAACTGGAAATGATTGAGCGTTGGATTGCATTGGATAAAGAAAAAGGAAATGAGCTTTTCCGTGAACTGATTCAGAACTTGAAGAATGAAGTTCAGATTCCTGAAGAATTTAGAAAATAGAAAAATAAGAATAGAATGGCAACAAAAGGAACTGTTTCAGGTGTAATCGCCAATATGGTTACACTGACTGGTGATGGTCCGGTAGCACAGAATGAAATATGCTACATTAAGACCGGAGGCGACCGATTGATGGCTGAGGTAATCAAAGTCGTCGGCCAGAATGTGTATGTCCAGGTGTTCGAAAGTACACGTGGACTGAAAGTCGGTGCCGAGGCAGAGTTTACCGGTCACATGTTGGAAGTGACATTGGGTCCAGGTATGCTTTCGAAAAACTATGATGGCTTACAGAATGACCTGGACAAAATGGAAGGTGTCTTCCTGAAAAGAGGACAATATACCTATCCATTGGATAAAGAACGTAAATGGTTGTTCAAGCCGTTGGTAAAGGCGGGAGATGAAGTAGGACCATCAGCGTGGTTGGGTGAAGTTGAAGAAAATCACCAGTTGTTGAAAATTATGGTACCTTTCCAGTTGACAGGTACTTATCGTGTAAAATCTATCGTTGGAGAAGGGGAATATACCATTGAGGATACGGTCGTTGTTTTAACAGGAAAAGACGGTGCTGAAATTCCTGTAAACATGATTCAGAAGTGGCCGGTAAAGAAGGCTATGACGAATTATCTGGAAAAACCTCGTCCATATAAACTGTTGGAGACTGGTGTACGTGTTATTGATACTGTAAATCCGATAGTGGAAGGTGGTACTGGTTTTATTCCTGGTCCGTTCGGTACAGGTAAGACTGTACTTCAGCACGCTATCTCCAAACAGGCTGAAGCTGATATCGTAATTATTGCTGCCTGCGGTGAACGTGCCAATGAGGTCGTAGAAATCTTTACTGAATTCCCGGAATTGATTGACCCACATACCGGACGTAAATTGATGGAACGTACCATTATTGTCGCCAATACCTCAAACATGCCGGTTGCGGCTCGTGAAGCATCTGTATATACAGCCATGACAATGGCGGAATATTACCGTGCTATGGGATTGAAGGTATTGTTGATGGCCGATTCAACTTCTCGTTGGGCACAGGCATTGCGTGAAATGTCTAACCGTATGGAGGAACTTCCTGGTCCGGATGCCTTCCCGATGGATATTTCTGCAATTATCTCTAACTTCTATGGCCGTGCCGGATATGTACACTTATATAATGGTCATACAGGGTCTATTACATTTATCGGAACTGTATCTCCGGCAGGTGGTAACTTGAAGGAGCCTGTAACAGAAAATACAAAGAAAGTAGCCCGCTGTTTTTATGCTTTGGAACAGGAACGTGCCGACCGCAAGCGTTATCCGGCTGTAAATCCGATTGATTCCTATTCAAAATATCTGGAATATCCGGAATTTGAAGAATACATTACAGAACGTATCAACAATGAATGGATTGGAAAGGTAAATGAATTGAAGACCCGTCTGTTACGAGGTAAGGAAATTGCCGAGCAGATTAATATCTTGGGTGATGACGGCGTACCGGTAGAATATCATGTTATTTTCTGGAAATCTGAATTGATTGATTTCGTCATCCTGCAGCAGGATGCCTTTGATGAAGTAGATTCAGTGACTCCGATGGAACGTCAGGAAGAAATTGTAAACCAGATTATCGATATCTGTCATACCGATTTCGAATTCGATAACTTTGTTGAAGTTATGGATTATTTCAAGAAAATGATCAATATCTGCAAGCAGATGAACTATTCGAAGTTCAGATCGGAACAGTATGTCGAATTCCAGAAACAATTGAAAGATCTGGTTGCCGAACGGAGTGTGAAATAATCGGATTTGTTTAAACTATACACAGTACGATAATGGCAACAAAAGCATTTCAAAAGATATATACAAAAATCAGCCAGATTACAAAAGCTACCTGTTCGTTGAAAGCGACAGGAGTAGGTTATGATGAATTGGCTATGGTGAACGGCAAGCTTGCCCAAGTGGTGAAGATTGCCGGTGATGAGGTGACGCTTCAGGTATTCGAAGGTACAGAAGGTATTCCTACTAATGCGGAAGTGACATTCTTGGGTAAGTCTCCTACATTGAAGGTTAGTGAACAGTTGGCCGGACGTTTCTTCAGCGCTTTCGGTGAACCGATTGACGGAGGCCCGGAAATTGAAGGTACGGAGGTTGAAATCGGTGGTCCGTCTGTAAATCCGGTACGTCGTAAACAGCCTTCTGAATTGATTGCTACCGGTATTGCAGGTATTGACTTGAACAATACACTGGTATCTGGTCAGAAGATTCCGTTCTTCGCCGACCCGGACCAGCCTTTCAACCAGGTAATGGCGAATGTAGCATTGCGTGCCGAAACTGATAAGATTATCTTGGGTGGTATGGGTATGACAAACGATGATTATCTGTACTTCAAGAACGTGTTCTCGAATGCCGGTGCGTTGGACCGTATCATCAGTTTTGTCAATACAACGGAAAATCCGCCGGTAGAACGTCTGTTGATTCCGGATATGGCATTGACTGCCGCTGAATATTTTGCTGTTGAACACAATGAAAAGGTATTGGTGTTGTTGACTGATATGACTTCTTATGCCGATGCTTTGGCTATCGTGTCAAACCGTATGGATCAGATTCCTTCAAAAGACTCTATGCCGGGTTCTTTGTATTCGGATTTGGCTAAAATCTACGAGAAAGCTGTACAGTTCCCGTCAGGAGGTTCTATTACCATTATTGCGGTAACAACATTGTCTGGTGGTGATATTACTCATGCTGTACCGGATAATACAGGTTATATTACTGAGGGGCAGTTGTTCTTGCGTCGTGACAGTGATATTGGTAAGGTTATTGTCGATCCGTTCCGTTCTTTGTCCCGCCTGAAACAGTTGGTAAGTGGTAAGAAGACCCGTAAGGATCATCCACAGGTTATGAATGCGGCTGTTCGTCTGTATGCTGATGCAGCCAATGCAAAGACCAAGATGGAAAATGGTTTCGATTTGACTAATTATGATGAACGTGCTTTGGCTTTTGCCAAGGATTATGCTAACCAGTTGCTGGCTATCGATGTCAATTTGAATACGACTGAAATGCTTGATGTGACTTGGGGCTTGTTCAGTAAGTATTTCAAGCCGGAAGAAGTGAACATCAAGAAAGAGTTCGTAGACCAGTATTGGAAGAAGTAATATTTTATCATTAATGCGATGGCTATAAAATTTCAATATAATAAAACTTCGTTGCAGCAGCTTGAAAAGCAACTCAAGATTCGCGTGCGTACACTCCCTATTATTAAAAATAAGGAAAGTGCGCTCCGTTTGGAGGTGAAACGGTGCAAGACCGAAGCGGCTGAACTGGAAGGACGTCTGGAAAAGCAAATTCAGGCGTATGAGGCCATGTTCGCACTCTGGAATGAATTCGACACTTCACTCATTAAAGTGAAGGATGTTCATTTGGGCGTCCGTAAGATAGCCGGAGTCCGGGTTCCTTTGTTGGAGACAGTGGACTTTGAGATCCGTCCTTACAGCGTTTTCTGTAGCCCGAAATGGTATGCCGATGGTATCCATATCCTGAAAAGATTGGCAGAGACCGCTATCGAACGGGAATTTACGCTCGCCAAATTGGGGTTGTTGGAACATGCCCGCAAGAAGACAACTCAGAAGGTGAATCTTTTTGAAAAGGTGCAGATTCCCGGTTATCAGGATGCCTTGAGGAAGATTAAACGCTTTATGGAAGATGAGGAGAATTTGTCGAAGTCTTCACAGAAGATTCTGAAGTCTATCCAGGAGAAGAGAAAGGAGGCTGAGGTATGATTGCGAAAATGAAAAAATTGACTTTTCTGGTCTACCACAAAGAATATGAATCATTCTTGACGAATCTGCGTAATCTGGGATTGGTACATGTAACTACACGTGCGCAAGGAACTGCTGAAAATTCTGAATTGCAGGAATCTATTCGTCTGACAGGAAGATATGCAGCTGCTGGAAAATATCTGCAGCAGTTGATGGTACCTGCACAGCCGCATGAAGGTAATGTTCAGAAAGGTGTAGAGGCTTTGGAGAAAACAGAAGCTCTTCAGACCGAAATTCAGCAGCTATCACAACGTATTCAGGCTGTAGAAAAGGAAATTTCTGTTGTAGAGCCGTGGGGCGATTTTGACCCTGAGTCGATCGTTCGTTTGCGTGATGCTGGTTATCGGATGGATTTCTATCAGTGCTCAGAAAAACAGTTCTTGCAAGAATGGGTAGACCAATATAATGCTACTGTCATTAACCGGGAAGGTTCTAAACTGTTTTTTGTAACAGTTACTCCGGTCAGTGAAGGAGCAGAACTGGAAGTAGAAGCAATAAAACTGCCTATGAGTTCGCTGAGTGCCCTGAAGAAACGTCGACAAGAGATGCTGAATCAACAGGAAGCATTACAGGAACAATTAAAACAGTTGGCAGCAACTGCTATACCTGATTTACAGGCAGCTCAGCATGATGTACAGACTCGGATAGAGTTCTCTAAAGTAGTATTGAGTTCGGATGCTTTGGCAGACAATAAGTTGATGTTATTGGAAGGATGGGCTCCGGTGAAATGCATCGATGAAATACAAAGTTTCTTGTCTGCTCAGGATGCTTATTATGAAGTAACCGACCCGAAACCAGAAGATGATGTTCCTATTTGCTTGGATAATAAAGGATTCTTCCGCTTGTTCGAGCCGATTATGCGCTTGTATATGCTTCCGAAGTACAATGAATTGGATTTGACTCCGTTCTTTGCTCCGTTCTTCATGCTGTTCTTCGGATTGTGTTTGGGAGATTCTGGATATGGTCTGTTCATGGTACTTGCTGTTACAGTATATCGGATGATAGCGAAGAAGATAGAATCATCGATGAAGTCAATTCTAACTTTGGTGCAACTTTTAGGGTTATCGACGATGGTATGTGGCTTGTTGACAGGTACGTGCTTTGGTTTCAACTTGTATGACATTCATATACCTTTCTTCCAGAACTTGAAGGATGCTGTTTACTTGGATAATCAGCAGATGTTCAATCTGTCGTTGATTCTGGGAGGAGTTCAAATCATTTTCGGTATGATTCTGAAAGCTGCTAATCAGACTATCCAGTTCGGTTTCAAGTATGCGGTTGCTACAGTGGGCTGGCTGATTATTCTGGTAAGTACTGCATTGGCGTTTGCTGCTCCGGCTGTTCTGCCGATGGGTGGTACCGTTCATCTTGTATTCTTGGCAATTGGAGCGCTGATGGCTTATCTTTACAATAGTCCGGACAAGAATGTTTTTGTCAATTTTGGTTTGGGATTGTGGGATACCTATAATATGGCTACAGGGCTGTTAGGTGATATCCTTTCATATGTCCGTCTGTTTGCTTTAGGATTGTCTGGAGGTATTTTAGCTAGTGTATTTAATAGTCTGGCTGTAGGAATGAGCCCAGATAATGTCATTGCCGGGCCGATTGTAATGGTATTGATATTCCTTATCGGGCATTCTATCAATATTTTTATGAATGTGCTTGGAGCTATGGTTCATCCGATGCGTCTTACTTTTGTAGAATTCTTTAAGAATGCAGGTTACGAAGGTGGTGGAAAAGAATATAAACCTTTCAAAAACTAAAAGAAGATAATGTCAATTAACGGGGTAGGTACTGTTCTCCGGTCTGCTCCCATCGTTTGACGGTGTTGAAGGAGAAAATGAAAAACATTGTATAAAATTAAAAATTTATAATTATGGAAATGAATCTTTTGATTGCCTACATCGGCATCGCAATTATGGTAGGTTTGTCTGGTATTGGTAGTGCTTATGGTGTAACTATTGCAGGTAACGCTTCTATAGGTGCTTTGAAGAAGAACGACAGTGCTTTTGGTAATTTCTTGGTGTTGACAGCTCTTCCTGGTACACAGGGTCTGTATGGTTTTGCCGGTTACTTTATGTTCCAGAGTATCTTTAATGTTTTGACTCCAGAGATTACCGGTATTCAGGCATGTGCCGTATTGGGTTCCGGTATTGGTTTGGGTTTGGTGGCCCTTTTCTCTGCTATCCGTCAGGGTCAAGTTTGTGCCAATGGTATCGCAGCTATCGGTCAGGGTCATAAT
>URWP01000129.1 GCA_900551645.1 uncultured Bacteroides sp. | reverse complement strand
ACTGAAATCAAATTCTATGAAAAATGAGAAACCAATGATATATAACGAAAAAGAGATTTTGACACACCCTCGTTTTGGTAAAATACACTCCCGCAATTGAGATTTCCACCGAGATGTTTTTTACATCCTTCAGACGAAAAACATATATTCTCCATTCGCAGGATATACGTTCCGCATCCCAAGAATATATGTTCCCGAAGCAAAAGACATAAAAAACCTATTCGCATTTCAAAGAATCGATAAGAATATCTCTTTTCATCATCGGATAAGCCACTGGAATCATAATGATACAAACAACTATTTGAAAAACAAAAAAATTATCGTTTACTTTACCGACCAAAAGCGAACTACTATGGAAAAGACATCAAAATCCAAGCCAAAACAAAAATCGAAAAAGACCAAGAAGGCTCCACCCAAAGTTTCTTACCACTATAAACCGGATAACCTGACACTGGAACAATGGCAAATAGCATTACGGCAGCAAGCAGCCCAGAAAGAGAATTTCGCCATCAGTGAAATGAACGCGAAAGAATATCCCGGTTATTATCGGGTAGCTAATCCGGTTTCACACAATGAATACCGAGTGGTGTTCCGAGGTCACGAAAGCCCATGGAACTATTGCTCGTGCATGGATTTCAAGACCAGCCAACTAGGAACCTGCAAACACCTGGAAGCCGTAAAACTATGGATAGCCGAAAAACGGAAAAAAATCCATCGGGAACAACCATCCTATACATCGGTCTACCTCTCCTACCGGAAAGAACGGAAAGTCTGCCTACGTATCGGTACAGACAATGCCGAGGAGTTCCGTCAACTGGCACAACCCTACTTCACTCCGGAAGGAGAGATGCGTCCGGAAAGCCTCAATACGATTTCAGAATTTCTTCATAAGGCCTTCCAACTGAACAACAGTTTCCGATGGTACAACGACGCCTGGGACTTCATCGCCGAAAAACGGGACAAACGTAACCGGGAAAAGTTCCTGGAAGAAGAAAATACCGATGCCATCTTCAATTCTCTACTCAAGACCCGTCTATTCCCCTATCAGAAAGAAGGAATCCGTTTCGCGTACCGGGCCGGCAAATCCATCATAGCCGATGAAATGGGTCTCGGCAAGACTATCCAAGCCATCGGAACCGCCGAACTGATGCGGAAACAGGGACTGGTTTCTTCCGCACTGATACTCTGCCCTACTTCTTTGAAATACCAATGGAAAAAGGAAATCGAAAAGTTTACCGATGCGGATGCCATCGTGATAGAAGGCAACCACCTGAAACGGAAAGAACTGTACAAGGCGGAGGAATTCTACAAGATTGTTTCCTACAACAGTGCCTGCAAGGATATCCAGGTCATGCGTTCACTCACCACCGATTTGCTCATCATGGACGAAGTACAACGGCTCAAGAACTGGAATACCCAGATAGCCAAGGCTGCCCGACACATCGAATCTGCGTATGCCGTCGTACTTTCAGGTACTCCCCTGGAAAACAAACTGGAGGAACTGTATTCGGTTGTCCAGTTCGTAGACCAGTATGCCTTAGGACCTTATTACCAGTTCGTAGACCAGACCATCATCAAATCGGATACCGGCAAGACAATCGGTTACAAGGGTCTAAATGCCGTAGGCGAGCAACTGCATGATATTCTGCTCCGACGCCGTAAAAAGGACGTAGCATTGCAACTCCCCGAACGGATGGACAAGATATTGTTTGTCCCCATGACGGAACAGCAACAAGCCATGCACGACGAATGCCAAAGTATCGTTGCCCAACTGGTCATGAAATGGAACCGCCAACGCTTTCTGAGCGAGAAAGACCAGAAACGCCTTTTACTGCTTCTGAGCCAGATGCGCATGGTGTGCGACAGTACCTATATTCTGGACCAGAAAAGCCGCTACGATACCAAGGTAGACGAAGTGATGAACATCCTGAACAATGTGTTCGAAAGCAGTGATGAAAAAGTTGTAATCTTCAGCCAATGGGAACGTATGACCCGCCTCATCGCTGCCGAACTGGATAAGCTGGGCATCCGGTATGAATACCTCCACGGAGGTGTCCCTTCCGAAAAACGGAAAGTCCTGATGGAGAATTTCACCGAGCTGCCTGAAAGCCGTGTATTCATTTCTACTGATGCCGGAAGTACCGGACTGAACCTGCAGGTGGCCTCCATCCTCATCAACATCGACCTGCCGTGGAACCCGGCCATTCTGGAACAACGCATCGCCCGCATCTACCGCATCGGACAGCAACGGAACATACAGATCATCAACCTAGTTGCCCCGTCGTCATTGGAAGAACGCATACTTTCTACCCTCAATTTCAAGACTTCGCTTTTCGAAGGTATTCTGGATAACGGTGAAGACAGCATCTTCTTGGAAGGCAGCAAGCTCGACAAGATTATGGAAAACATCGCCTCGTCGTTCGCAACGCCGAAAGAAAAGAACAAAGAGGATGGAACTGTCATCTTGACGGGCGACCAGGAAGAGATAAAACCAAAGACCTCCGCACCCACCGACTCTCCCAATGAAGCGGAAGAAGAAAAAACAGAAAGTGAGTCAGAAAGAAAGGCCACCCTGGAAGAAAAACCCCAGACAGAAGAAGAACTACATGAAGGAATCCTGGAAGAAATGGGAGGAATATCCGACACCTGTGTTTCATCGGAAAAGCCCGCTCCGGCACAGCTCATCCAGCAAGGAGTCTCTTTCCTCAGCGGACTGGCCAAAACACTTCAATCGCCCGAAGCTACCCGTGAACTGGTAGACAGCCTGATTGAAGAAGACAAAGAAACCGGACAGACTACGCTGCGCATTCCGGTTCCGGACAAGGAAAGTGTAACGAATCTACTGAACGCAATCGGAAAACTATTCAGTTAACTTCAGTATCAAAACTGCACATCCCGGTCTTTCCCAAACAATATGGAGGAAAGCCGGGATTTTTTATTTTCTGTATCGCAATTCCCAAAATGCCACAGCCGAAGCCGCTGCCACATTCAATGAATCAACACCGTGGTACATCGGAATGCGGACCACATAATCCGCTTCCGCAATAACTTCATCGGGAAGTCCGTCACCTTCTGTTCCCATTATGAGTGCCAAACGGGGAATCGTCTTCAGTTCCGGATAATCGAGCGGCACAGAACGATCGGTCAAGGCCAAAGCTGCCGTACGGAATCCCATCTCCCGCAACGATGCCACCGGACGAGGAAGCCAGGTCCAGGGAACAAGAAATACCGAACCCATCGAGACACGCACGGCACGGCGGTTCAACGGGTCGCAGGAATCCGGCGAAAGCAGGACTGCATCAATTCCCAAGGCTGCAGCCGAACGGAAGATAGCTCCGATGTTCGTTGTATCGGTCCCACCGTGGATTACCGCTACCTGATGAGCGTCCCGACAGATTTCTTCCGCACTGCGGGGAACCGGACGACGCATGGCGCAAAGTACACCGCGGGTCAGCGTATAGCCGGTAAGACTTGCCAACAGTTCCCGACTGCCTGTATAGACAGGAATATCCCCTACCCGTTCAAGGATGTCAGCCGCATCGCCCTCAATATGTTTCCGCTCGCAAAGCAAGGCAAGAGGCTGATAACCGGCATCGAGTGCCACCCGGATAACCTTCGGACTCTCGGCGATAAAAATTCCTTTTTCGGCATTCATCCGGTTACGCAACTGGGCATCTGTCAAGGTTCCGAACATCTCGACTCCGGAATGTTCCAGGGAAGTTATTTCAATTACAGGCATGGAAATCTTCTTTTTTCGCCAAAGTTAAGAAAGAAAACTCGCCCATACAACGATTTTTTTCCTACCTTCGCCAATAAAGTAAACAAAAAAGAACCGCCATGATAAAGATATACGGAATGGAAACGTGCCCCGACTGCACGTATGTAGAAGAACAGGTAAAAGGAAACGACAACTATGAAATTATTGACATCGGAAAACATGTAAAGAATCTAAAAGCATTCTTGAAACTCCGAGACAATAATCCAGTATTCGACGAAGCCAAGCAATGCGGAGCAGCCGGTATTCCTTGTTTCGTACTGGAAGACGGTACCGTTACGCTGACACCCGAAGAAGCCGGATTACAACCGCGTCCCATCAGTGAGGGAGCTACCTGTAATCTGGACGGAAGCGGTTGCTGAAACTAATGGACTTATTCCTCATCATAAACGACTTCATCGTATGACAAAGAAAATTCTTTTCTTACACAGATTCTTCGCCTCGGGTGCATGCATTCCGGCCTGTACCTTAAAACAATGTTTTGAAGGTAAAGCCGAAGTACTGACTCCCGACCTTCCCCTATACCCTCAAGAAGCACTCGCATTCATCCGTCGCCTTTGCGAACAGGAACAACCGGATATACTGGTAGGCAACAGCAACGGTTCTTTTCTGGCACAGATAGTAGCTTCATCTTCCGGAATGCCTGCCCTTCTAGGAAACCCATATTTCGAAATGACCCGGTTCCTTTCTGAACGTATCGGTAACCACACATACAAGTCGCCACGGACAGACGGTAACCAACAATTTACTATTACACCAGATTTGATAGACGAATTTGCCGGACTCCAGATTCATCAGTGGGATTTCTGTTCACCTGCCAACCAGAACCAAATTTGGGGACTGTTCGGAGAGAACGATCACCTGGCCCATTATGAGCCGCTGTTCCGGGAACATTATTCACACGTATTTCATTTTCCAGGCGCTCACACCCCCACCGCAGAAGAAGTACAGAAGTATTATGTTCCGTTGGTCAAGAAGCTGATGGAGCTATCGTGCAATGAAAGTTAGGCCACAAACGGTACAGATACCCTGCCTTTGATGCCTGGACACTTCCATTCATCGAGTCCAACCGAAAGCAAGAATATCCGGAAATCTGCAAAAAGGTTGGATAAAAAAGCTGCCTAACGTTGATTTTTCGTACATTTGTCCAAAGAAATCAACTATTTTATGAAAACAAGGCAAATCCTTCTATTCCTACTCATTATTTTACAAGGTACTTTAGCCTTTCCATCCATCACCGGCGAGAAGATGGATGAGAGGTTAAAGATACAGGAAGAGAAGCTGGATACAGACTCCAACGATACAGAAGCATTGCGGGAAATCAGTTACCTTTACCTGCAGAAAGCAGATTACCAGAAAGCTATCGAGTACGGGACCAGACTTTTCAACCGAGGATACGAAAAGGAGGATTACTACGGAAGCATTCTTCAGGCCCATATCTGCTTGGGGCAGGCCTATACCATGACCGGAAACATCAGACTGGCCTATTCCAATTTAGGACAAGCCGAACGACTGGCGCTTACAGCCTATAATGACTCTGCCTTATGTTCCATCTACAACGGAAAAGGCTTGTACGCGCTAAACCTACAAAACGACTGCTATCAGGCCCTTGAATACTTCTTCAAAGGGCTTGAAACGGCCGGACGTATTCCGTACGACAGGCTGACCTCAATATTATTGGCCAACATCAGTTCCGTCTATTACCTGAAAAAAGACACGACCGGACTGAAATATACTTTGGAGTGTTACCGGTTGGGCAACGAGAAGAAAGACAGTTACCTGACCTACTGCGGAGCTGCAACCACAGCCTACATGTACTACCTGAAACAAGACTGGAACAATGCCTTCACTTATGCCCAAGAAGCCGAAAACCTCATGCAGGTACACCAATTCCGGAATCAATCCAACATTTATTCATTACTGGGACATATCTATAGAAAAACAGGACAACCGATACAGGCAGAGACCTGTTACCGGAAAGCATTGAAACGAAAAGACCAGAATGACTGGATTGCCCTATCGGATGCCTGTCAAGGCTACGCCACCCTGTTAATGGAACAGCAGCGCTTTGCAGAAGCCATCCGTCTATTACAGCAGGCAATAACGGAATCCACCCATGTTCCATCCGCCTTATTCCGTATCGGATTACTGCAGAAGTTATCAGCCTGTCTGGAACATGAAGGCTACATAAAGGAAGCTTTGGCATACAGTAAACAGTCCATGGCAGAAGCAGACAGCCTTTACAATGAGGCGAAAGAACGTTCGATGTACGAAATACGTACACGTTATCAGATTGACCAGCATGAAGCAGCCTTGCAACGAAGCAAAGTAGAATTGATCAAAAAAGAGAACAACCTGCGAATACTTTTCATCGGGATTATCACTCTGTCAATCATCGTTGGTATGTTATGGTATCTATATCATCGGAAGAACCGACTGTATATGGCTATCGTACGCCAAAACAGAGAAGCCCTCCGGAGAGAAAAGGAACTCACCCAACGACTCGTGAAACAACAGCAGGAATTGGAATACCCAACCGGCAGCCCGGAAACCCAACAAACGCAGACAGAAAAATATGCTTCATCCACACTCACGACCGACAAGAAAAAAGACCTGTTTCTACGTTTTGAAAAACTCATGACGGAGGAAAAGATATATACGGACAACCTTTTGACGAAAGAAAAGGCTGCCGAATTATTGGGAACTAACCGTACATACCTTTCACAAGTCATCAACGAAGAAACCTCTCAGACTTTCACCCAATACGTAAACAGTTGCAGAGCCAAAGAAGCGGTACGTCTACTTTCCGATCCGGAAAACAATACCCCTCTGAAAGCTATTTCGGCCCAATTGGGTTTCAATTCCATGACCACATTCTATCATCAGTTCCAATTGATAACAGAAATGACACCTGCTCAATACCGCAGCAAGATGAACGATTTGCGGAAAATAGAAGCGGACTCCAAATCCGAATAGACTTCTACAAAAGATACTGACAGGCTTATTTATTACGGTTTTTTATTCAAATACGGCAATTGCCGATATTGGAAGGGTGTATTTACCTTAGATTAAAGATTAATTCTCTTAATTTGTTTGTAAAGAAGTCAAGAGATTACCAACTAATAATCTAAACTAATACAAAATACACATGAAACATTCAACTTACCCCTTCCTGGCATACCTGGCAGGAATCCTGTCTTTAGTTTTCTGTACGGGAATACTTCATGCACAGACCTCAGACCGGACCATTACAGGTATCGTCGTCGATGAACAAGGTGTTCCGCTTCCTGCGGCCCATGTGCAGCAAGTATCTTTGGTATCCGGTGAAGAACTGGCTGCTGTAACAACAGACCTGAACGGACATTTCAGACTGACTTTGTCACAGACAGCTAAAGAAATCCAGGTTTCTTTCGTCGGATACACGACTAAACATGTAAAACTGGACAACGAGACCAGTTATCGCATCACACTTGAGCCTTCTGCTGAACTGATAGACGAAGTGGTTGTGACCGGATATCAAACCATCTCCCGCGAACGGACTACCGGCGCTTTTGCCAAAGTGAATGCCAAACAGCTGGAAAGCCAACGCCTGAATGATATGGAATCACTGATTGAAGGGCGTGTAGCCGGTTACTCGGAAGGTAAAATTCGAGGTATCACTTCCATGAACGGACTGACAACCCCACTCTATGTCATCAATGGTTTTCCAGTAGAAAAAACGACCAATGACGGATATGGAAACTGGGTAGAAGGAGTTCCGGACATCAACATGGAAGACATCGAAAGCATCACCGTATTGAAAGACGCGGCAGCCACCTCCATCTATGGTGCCCGTGCTGCCAACGGTGT
>URWP01000128.1 GCA_900551645.1 uncultured Bacteroides sp. | reverse complement strand
AATGACCTTTATGCAATATGTCAATTTCATTAATCATCGTCCGATTGGGCAGATAAAATATTCTCTAATCTAATTCAACCAACAGGTATGCCAATATTTTCGCCGGAACATCATTAGAAACTTTTTATTATTGGAACAAGGATATATCAAACGATCTGCTAAGACTGAATCCGGAAACAAACACAGACCCCATCACAACCGTCAATGAAATCCGTTACCATGAAGGAGATACAGAAATAGACAGATGGACCATGCTGACTGATGACTTTGAAAGTTTCAACAGCAGCCTGGAAGGTGTCTATACTACATATGGTTATCAACCTATAACTTATCTGCTGGATGAAAGTACAGGGCAATGTGTTTCGGCCGTGGCTTATGTATATCAAAACAGTCCTGCAGAAAAAGCAGGCTTAAAGAGAGGTGACATCATCTATGAAATTGACGGAAAGCCATTGACTGTAAACAATTATACAGACTTATTCTATTCTTCTCAAATCACACTTTCACTAGCTGCTTACGATGCAACAATCAACACAATTGTGCCAACAGAACAGACGGTTACAATGCAAGCTGTTGAAATGTATGAAAATCCTATTTTATGTTACAAAACCATTGATTTAGATAACGGGAATAAAATTGGCTATCTGGCCTATAGCAGTTTCGATTTAAATTCAATACCCGAACTGATTGAGATCTGCAAAGATTTTAAGGCAAAAGGAGTCAAGAAGCTTGTATTAGATTTACGTTATAATGGTGGCGGTTATGTTATCACAGAAAATGTACTGGCCTCTATGTTTGCCCCACAAGACGTAGTTGACTCCAAAGCAATATTTGAAAAAGAAGACTACAATGAGCTACTGACCGCATCCGGATGGAGCAGTGTCACCCGTTTTACCACTACCTTCAATTATGAATCGGTAGGGCTAAACGTCAGCACTGAGGGAGCAAATATCGGTTTAGAACACATTTATGCCCTCATAGGCCCTAATACAGCCTCAGCTTCCGAAGCTTTGATAGGAGGCCTGATGCCATATATGCCTATCACACTGATAGGTGAACAATCGCATGGCAAATATTGTACAGGTATACCTCTATCCAGCAAAGAACTTTATGATATGATGGAAGAAGCTACTCCAACTGCAATCAAGAACTGGGGAATCTATGTCATGATAGGTATTTATATGAACAGTAAGAATGAAACTCCTTGTATGCCCAACGGACTGACACCGGATATTGAAGCCATTGATGACCCAATGCAACCTGTACAGCTAGGTGATGAAAATGAAATATTACTCCGTGCCGCATTGGAAAAAGAAGGAAAACAATATCCTGAAACGAGTTCACTCTCACGCAGTATGTTACCTTGGAAAAAGTTGAAAGGGCAACCACATAAGACGAACTTCGGCAAACGTATTCTTCTACCTATTGCCAATAAACCTCTACCAATGAAATAATAAACCATAACCCCCAAAAAGGCCTGTACGTATATAGAAAAAGAAACGTGCAGGCTTTTTCCATCTTCATCCCTAATCTTCTATTACGACATAAACCTGATAACGTGTTTCCGATAACACAGGAGTCAGAGAAAGATATCCGTGAAGGATGCGGTTATCGCCAGAAACCGACAAGGGAAATTCAGCCAGAAGCCTACGATGTTTCTCTAGAGCTTCCCCATCAGTCTGAAAATGTTCGACCACATATTTTCCAAAAGAAGAAGGTGCTACATAACGGTCAAAAAACAATCGTGATACTACTCCCATATTCATCCGAAGATTGATTTCTACGCAAGGATGTACTACATATTCTCCAGATTCATCACAAACCATCATATCTACCCCCAAATAACCGGTATAGTCTCCTCCAAATAAAGAAAGTAAACAAGATAGTAAGCGCATCCTCACCTCATGCAAAGTCTTTAAAGGAACATATTCAGACAATCGCCGTTCTATCTCTACATCCGGCAATAGAAGATTAAGTTTATAATTTCCATGAGTATCAGTTTCAAACAAGGAATATCCCGCAAAAGAAACGCCACTATTACCATCAGCATAGAATTCCATGGCAAAATCACATACCTTATTATACAACGGTTCCCCCATAATTCCTCCTTGTGTACGAATTATACGAGCCACCCACCCTTCTACATTCTGAGTCCAACTAGTTGGAGAAACACGCAAAAGCCCTCTTCCACTCCCAGACCAAGGTGATTTCAATATCGTTTCTCCGGTTTCTCCCATAAAATTCCTGACATCAGATATAGTCAGGCATTCTACGGCCTTTCCGCAAATTCTTTCTATATCTCCGAATTGCTTCAGAACCTCTACACAGCGTTGCCTCCCGGAAAGAAAACGTATCCGCATCAAATCCATCTCATCCGGATAACTCTCTGCAGACACTCCTTTCCCTCGTAATTGATTCACCAAAGCCGGGTCCCATCCCCACGGAGATATACGCATTTCTTCCCAAGCTGTTGCGGTCAGACCATAAGGATGTATCCCCAATGAAGCACATTCTGCAAGGAAAGAAGTTGAAAGTCCCGTATCGAATACTTTCACCCAACTATCTTCTTCAGCATACCACAAAGGCAAATAAGACAAATCCTGTCCCATTCGGATTATTTCACGAGGAGGACGATAGTAAGGTGTAAAATTAGCCAAAGCCATATCATGTTCCGGATTAAATAAATAAAGCCAACGATTCATAAAGACTGTACTTTCAGATTACATACAAAGTTATGGGAAAAATTTAAAATTTGACAACTCCAGTTTGCAATATCATGAAGTATTCTTATCTTTGCAGGGTAGAAACTGAAATTCATGGAAGCCTTTTATAGAACACACAGCTACTTGGTAGAACATACCAGCGCCCCTGTACGCCGCGACTTGATGGACGAAATAGACTGGAATGCCAGACTAATCGGCATAAAAGGGACGCGTGGAGTAGGAAAGACAACATTCCTGCTGCAATATGCCAAAGAGAAATTCGGCCTGGACCGTTCCTGCCTGTTCATTAACATGAATAATTTCTATTTTTCAGAAGTCAGCCTTGTAGAATTTGCCGGAGAATTTGTAAAGCGAGGAGGTAAGGTACTTCTGATTGACCAAGTATTCAAGCTACAGGATTGGAGCAAAGCACTTCGTACCTGTTATGAAAAATACCCTAATCTGAAAATCATATTTTCCGGGTCTTCTGTCATGCGACTGAAAGAAGAAAATCCAGAACTGAACGGTATCGTACAATCCTACAATTTACGAGGGTTCTCTTTCCGTGAATTTCTGAACCTGCAGACCGGTAATCATTTCGCAGCATATACACTGGAAGATATTCTTCAGAACCACGAGCACATTGCAAAAACCATTCTTCCACACATCAACCCGCTCAACTACCTGCAAGACTATATCCATCATGGTTTCTATCCTTTTTTTCTTGAAAAACGGAACTTTTCAGAGAACCTGCTGAAAACCATGAATATGATGATAGAGGTAGATATCCTTTTAATCAAACAAATTGAACTGAAATATCTTTCAAAGATAAAAAAATTACTATATTTGTTGGCAGTTGACGGTCCGGGAGCCCCTAACGTAAGCCAACTGGCTACCGAGATACAGACATCACGCGCTACCGTAATGAATTACATCAAATACTTGGCAGACGCACGACTTATCAATATGGTATACCCCAAGGGAGAAATGTTCCCGAAAAAGCCTGCTAAGATAATGATGCACAATACCAACCTGATGTACAGTATCTACCCGGTCAAAGTTGAAGAACAGGACGTATTGGAAACCTTTTTCGTCAATACTTTATGGAAAGATCATAAAGTGAACAAAGGCGACAAAGGTACTTCATTCCTGGTAGATGAAAAACTACACTTCCGGATTTGCAGTGAACACAGTAAAGTGAAAAGCAATCCGAATGTATACTATGCCATGCACAAAATGGAAATGGGACACGGAAACCAAATACCGTTATGGCTGTTCGGCTTCCTATATTGACGCGAAAAATTTACAGATTCTATTTATATTACCTAACATAATTGAGTAATTGTATGACTAAACAAAAAAAATTCATCACTTGTGATGGTAACCAAGCTGCGGCACATATCTCTTATATGTTCTCAGAAGTTGCAGCTATCTACCCCATCACCCCGTCATCTACTATGGCTGAATATGTAGACGAATGGGCTGCCGCAGGTCGTAAGAACATCTTCGGCGAAACAGTTCTGGTTCAGGAAATGCAGTCAGAAGGTGGTGCTGCCGGTGCAGTACACGGTTCACTTCAGGCTGGTGCTTTGACAACTACTTACACTGCTTCTCAGGGTCTTCTGCTGATGATTCCTAACATGTATAAGATTGCCGGTGAATTCTTGCCTTGCGTATTCCACGTATCAGCACGTACATTGGCTTCTCATGCATTGTGTATCTTTGGTGACCATCAGGATGTCATGTCTACCCGTCAGACTGGTTTCGCTATGTTGTGTGAAGGTTCTGTACAGGAAGTTATGGATTTGGCCGGTGTGGCTCACTTGTCAACAATCAAGTCTCGTGTTCCTTTTGTAAACTTCTTCGATGGTTTCCGTACTTCTCACGAAATCCAGAAGATCGAAATGCTGGAAAATGAAGACTTGGCTCCGCTGGTAGACCAGAAAGCTTTGGCTGAATTCCGCGAACGTGCTTTAAGCCCGAACAAACCGGTAGCACGCGGTATGGCTGAAAATCCTGACCATTTCTTCCAGCACAGAGAATCTTGCAATCCGTTCTATGATGCAGTTCCTGCTATCGTAGAAGAATATATGAATGAAATCAACAAGATTACCGGACGTCAATACGGTCTGTTCAACTACTACGGTGCTGAAGATGCTGAACGCGTTATCATCGCTATGGGTTCTGTAACTGAAGCTGCTCGTGAAGCCATCGACCACCTGGTAGCAAACGGCGAAAAAGTTGGTTTGGTTTCTGTACACTTGTATCGTCCGTTCTCTGCTAAACACTTCCTGGCTGCTGTACCTAAGACTGCTAAGCGTATCGCAGTTCTTGACCGTACAAAAGAACCGGGTGCAAACGGCGAACCTTTGTATCTTGACGTAAAAGACTGCTTCTACGGACAGGAAAATGCTCCTCTTATCGTAGGCGGACGTTACGGTCTGGGTTCTAAGGATACTACTCCTGCTCAGATTCTTTCTGTATACGAAAACCTGGCATTGCCTACTCCTAAGAACCACTTCACTATCGGTATCGTAGATGACGTTACCTTCACTTCTCTTCCTCAGAAAGAAGAAATCGCTTTGGGTGGCGAAGGTATGTTCGAAGCTAAATTCTACGGTCTGGGTGCTGACGGTACTGTAGGTGCTAACAAGAACTCAGTAAAAATCATCGGTGACAACACCAATAAATACTGCCAGGCTTACTTCTCATACGACTCTAAGAAATCTGGTGGTTTCACTTGCTCTCACTTGCGTTTCGGTGATCATCCTATCCGCTCTACTTACCTGGTAACTACTCCTAACTTCGTAGCTTGCCACGTACAGGCTTACCTGCACATGTATGATGTAACTCGCGGTCTGCGTAAGAACGGTACATTCTTGCTGAATACTATCTGGGAAGGTGAAGAATTGGCAAAGAACCTGCCGAACAAAGTGAAGAAATACTTCGCAGAAAACAATATCACTGTTTACTACATCAACGCTACTAAGATTGCTCAGGAAATTGGTTTGGGTAACCGTACCAACACTATCCTGCAGTCTGCATTCTTCCGTATCACTGGCGTAATTCCAGTTGACTTGGCTGTAGAACAGATGAAGAAATTCATCGTTAAGTCTTATGGTAAGAAGGGTGAAGACGTGGTTAACAAGAACTACGCTGCTGTTGACCGTGGTGGTGAATACAAACAGCTGACAGTAGACCCGGCATGGGCTAACCTGGAAGTTGAAGCTGCTGCTGCAAACAACGATCCGGCATTCATCAACGAAGTTGTTCGTCCTATCAACGCTCAGGACGGTGACTTGCTGCCGGTATCTGCATTCAAGGGTATCGAAGACGGTACATGGCATCAGGGAACAGCAAAATACGAAAAACGTGGTGTAGCTGCATTCGTTCCGGAATGGAATCCTGAAACTTGTATCCAGTGTAACAAGTGTGCATACGTTTGTCCTCACGCTGCTATCCGTCCGTTCGTACTGGATGCTGAAGAACAAGCTGGTGCTAACTTCCCGACTCTGAAAGCTGTAGGTAAACAGTTCGACGGCATGACATTCCGTGTACAGGTAGACGTTATGGACTGCTTGGGTTGCGGTAACTGTGCTGATGTATGTCCGGGCAACCCGAAGAAGGGTGGCAAGGCTCTGACTATGAAGCCGCTTGAAACTCAGTTGGCTGAAGCTGCTAACTGGACTTACTGCGCTGAAAACGTGAAGTCTAAACAGCATCTGGTAGACATCAAGGCTAACGTGAAGAACTCTCAGTTCGCTCAGCCATTGTTCGAGTTCTCTGGTGCTTGCTCTGGTTGTGGTGAAACTCCGTATGTGAAACTGATTTCTCAGTTGTTCGGTGACCGTGAAATGGTTGCTAACGCTACTGGATGTTCTTCTATCTACTCTGGTTCAGTTCCTTCAACTCCTTACACTACTAACGAAAAAGGTCAGGGTCCTGCTTGGGCTAACTCATTGTTCGAAGACTTCTGCGAATTCGGTTTGGGTATGGAATTGGCTAACAAGAAACTGCGCAACCGTCTGGAAGAAGCTATGAAAGCTGCTATCGCTGCAGAAGGTACTCCAGCAGAATACAAAGAAGCATTCCAGGAATGGATTGACGGCCGCAACGATGCAGACAAGAGCAAAGCTGCTGCTGAAAAGATTATCCCGATGGTAGAAGCTGCAAAAGATAAATGCTCTTACTGCGCTACTATCGCTGAATTCAAAGATTATCTGGTAAAACGCTCACAGTGGATTATCGGTGGTGACGGTGCTTCTTACGATATCGGTTACGGAGGTCTTGACCATGTAATCGCTTCTGGCGAAGATGTAAACATCCTGGTATTGGATACTGAAGTTTACTCTAACACTGGTGGTCAGTCTTCTAAGGCTACTCCGCTGGGTGCTATCGCTAAGTTTGCCGCTTCTGGTAAACGTGTTCGCAAGAAAGACCTGGGTATGATTGCTACTACTTACGGTTACGTTTACGTAGCTCAGATTGCAATGGGTGCTGACCAGGCTCAGACTTTGAAAGCTATCCGCGAAGCTGAAGCTTATCCAGGTCCATCATTGGTTATCGCATACGCTCCATGTATCAACCACGGTTTGAAAGCTGGTATGGGTAAATCTCAGGCTGAAGAAGCTAAGGCTGTAGAATGTGGTTACTGGCACTTGTGGCGCTTCAACCCGGCTCTGGAAGAAGAAGGTAAGAATCCGTTCTCACTCGACTCTAAAGAACCGAACTGGGAAGGCTTCCAGGATTATCTGAAGGGTGAAGTTCGTTTCGCATCTGTAATGAAACAATACCCGACAGAAGCTGCTGACTTGTTCGCTGCTTGCGAAGACATGGCTAAGAAACGCTATGCTTCTTACAAGCGTATGGCTGCTATGGACTGGTCTAACGAAGAATAATCCATTCCTCGCATAAATTCAAAAGGAGGGTGTGTCAAAATGATGCACCCTCATTTTTTTACGACAAAGCCCCGACTTTC
>URWP01000127.1 GCA_900551645.1 uncultured Bacteroides sp. | reverse complement strand
CGGGTTCGTGACGTATTCTACGGAATCCGGTGCAGTGAGTCTATCCTTGTTATCCCCATGCCTGAAAATTCCGTTATATACAAATAAGCCAAGTAATTTATCGACTGGAATTACCAAGAAAATATTCCTAACAAGATACATCATGTTGCTTGTATATTGAAGTTGAAAGAGAAAGACGTGAAATAAATATATCAACAGCATATACAATCAGCTTTTGAGACAAAATAAAACGATTTGCCTAAAATCTCATGATTCAGTTTTTTCCATAAGGTCGGACTTTATACAGACAGAGTCCGGCCTTGTCTATATAAAATCCGACCTTTTTTCCCGAAAACGGCAGTATTTCCGATGACACCACTTCACAAGAAGTTGGTCAAAAGATACTCACAAATAATGTCGCTATTTTTTCAATCGAACTTTTGCTATTTCTTTAAATAAATCAAGTTGTTGCACCGACATTTTTGCTTTTTCTTTCCATTCGGCAGAGCCATACACGCCCACTTTGGAAAGATCAAACGGCTTAAAATGTATCTTACGGGCTGCCTTAAGCGATGCAAAGCTATAATCATCATTTTGGGCATCCTTAAAGCCTGGCGACATGATTACGGAATGTTTTTCCTTCAATTTCTTCCACTCCTGAAACGTATGTTTTCCAAACTGGGGCTTACCATTCAGATGCCAATATAGGTTATAGTCCATATCAATTTTTCCATTCTCCCACGGACCGGCAAGAGTTTCGCCCTGATCCTGAAGAATGATATTATGTCTGAAATGGAAGGACAAGTGATCTTCAACTCTCGTATACTGAACCTGATAATAATGTCCGAAAGCAAATATGTTATTTTCTATTCTGTTTTCCTTACCATAGTGCTGGTGAAAACCTCCACTTTTACACCTATAAACCAGATTGGAACTCATTTCTACTCCGGTAGAACCTTCGTCGGTATACAGTCCCCAACCACCGTAATCGTATGACAATACATCATGAATAATATTGTTTACAATCCGCGTTCCGTGGGACTCGCCCAATGTATACACGGCTCCCATATCCGAAAGTTCGCCCCGACCTATATGGTGAATGTGATTATAGGCTATCAGATTTCTTACTGCGGGACTGACCAGACGAACCTGTGCAAAATCAACCGTACCGTCTTTCATCAACACATTGGTCCAGATTTCGTCGGAGTTATTATACCCCCATATCCAGCCAACAGATACTCCGGAATATCGCAAATCTGAAATTTCATTATGCGTAACCTTATTGTCCGATGCATGGAATATGGCCACTCCTACGCCGCAGGGAAGCTCGCTGCCGGCATGCGTGATAATCGAATTATTAACGACATTACGCCTGCAAATCAACGTGGAATCACTCGTATACCAAGGTGAACCTATTTTTATGCCGCCAGCCCCGAGATCTGCTATGTAGCAATGATCAATTGTATTATCTGTACAGGCTGCTTTAAACCAAAGAGCATAACCACCCGTATGCTGCATTTCACAATTTGCGAAAGTTACATTGTCGGCATATTCCAACTCAATAGCAGCCTCAACTGTTGCTGCGGCCTGCATGGGTTCATCTCCAAATTTAGGCATCGAATATGCTGCATACTGAAAAGAGAGATTCTCAAACCGAATATCTTTCAGCGCGGCTCCACTATGGCCTTTTACAACAATCCACTGATGCAATGTCGGAACGATACATTCGGCAGTTTCCAAATTCTCGCCCT
The DNA here is from genome assembly GCA_900551645.1 of uncultured Bacteroides sp. Classification (GTDB taxonomy): domain Bacteria; phylum Bacteroidota; class Bacteroidia; order Bacteroidales; family Bacteroidaceae; genus Phocaeicola. The sequence continues at coordinate 5,995 of URWP01000127.1, read as the reverse complement.
CCCTTGGCATATAATATACGTAACCATCGGCTTTGTCCAGATACCATTCACCCGGTGCGTCTAAAGCAGCCTTGTATCCATACATAATATAACGGGCCCCTTTAGATATGGGATTCCAAGGTTTCATGCCTCCCCCATGGAAATAGACAAATCCCGAATCGGGACAAGCGTATGCTGCTTCTTTCTGCGTAATATCCCATTTATGATAAAAGCGAAAACGTACATCCGCCAATTCATCTGCCGAAAGGCCGGAAAGGGATTTTAAATCCTGCTTGTCCATCACAATCTTTTGAGTCGCATAATTGGCCGAGCGTACTCCTGATACGTAAGGATATTCTTCAGAACCTTTTACGTAAAACCAATCTTTGTTCGGCGTTCTTGCCTGTACGGCCCGCACTCCGTTTACAAAGAATTGTTCAAATTGGTAACCGTAACGTTTTACCTCCGGAACGAATGCCCGATAAACGCCATCCCGACATTTTTCCCATTGCTGTATCTTAATACCTCCCAAAAAGCGAGGCTTGTTTTTTTCATTTCCTTTTACCACTACCGGACAATTCAAACCGCCGGACAAGTCCAACGACTTTTCCAAAAAATAATCTCCTGAAGCGACCTGAATATAAAGTGTATCCCGACTGTTTTCACTTTCGGCAAAAGCCCTATTCAAGGTTTTAAAAGGTCTGTTCCGATCGCCTGCCCATGCATCATTTCCAGTAGGAGAAACAAAGACCGTTTTTTGCGCAGAAGCGCATAGGGCCATACCGGCAAAGAATGCCGTAAACAATACGTTTTTCATCACATATATTTTTTAAGGGTTAATATACAATAGGTAAAGGAGGAGCATCAACAGCATCCAATGATGAAGGAACATCCATAGGAACTCCCCCAAATTGAGCTCTGTAAATCTTTAGACCTCGGATTGGAGAATTCCAGACACTTACCAAAGTGCCTTCACATCCCCTGTCTTCCATCATCTCAGCATGTTTGGCCATATACTGATCAAAAATAAGCAAAGCCTTATCACAAATCTGTTTAACCTTAGCCTGCGATTCAGGCGTTTGATCTTTTCCTATGACATCCTGAATATTCACAGCCTCACGAAAAGCATCCAGATAAAGAACCGAGCAAAGTACACGGTTACAGACAAAAGATAAATAATGATAAGCCTCTGCCCCCTTGTCTGTTTGTTTTAATATTTCCTTTAGCAGATTACCGGCTTTCAAATAAATAGCCCTCGCATAATCAATATTCTCCTTGCTCATCCAAGTATAAGAGCCACCGTTTTCCCATGCTCCCATCCAACAAAAGCCAATATTCCCCAATTTCGTTGTTGCAAAAACGTCCGCACGGTTTATCAACTGCATAGCCTCCATGAATCGTTCTTTATCAGCAATAGACAAACCATTCGCATATTCCTGATAAAAACGTTCAGCCGAAATTTTACCATTCAAAGTTGCCTCTGATACAAAACGGGCAGAAGTCCTGTTCTCCGCACTACGCCAATGATTAAACAATACAGACGAAACGTTTTTTTCAGAAGAGCCTGACAGCCATTTCATCATTTTTTCATTTCCGGATATAGAGTTCTGATATAAATACATCAGTCCGTCAAACTCTATCCAGGAATATATCTCCGTCATTTCCTTGTCTTTCTGAGTAAGAACGACCGAAGGTAATGCCTGTGCAGTTCCTTCACTACCATGAGAAGACATTAAACAGATTTTGGTTTCCGGCAACGCCAGACGAGCCAAACGATAGGCACCTTTTGTATAAGGAGTAATTGAACAATATATTCCCAACTTCAATTCCGGATGTATGTTTTTATCCATATTCAGTTGTTTTATCGCCTCTGAGATGATGCCAATCTGCTTATACAAAGCATTTAAATCAGATTGTTTGTCCTTTATCGGAGCATTTACGACTGAATCCGTAGCAATAGACTTCTCAAAAAATTGATTTAGAGTCGCCTCGGTTTCTGCTCTTGTACAGCCAGCTCCCCATCCTCCGGTTTCTTCTGTTATTAATTCAAGGGCGTCGATATTCGGATAAATCTTTAATATATCATGCACCGTAGTAACAGTCTGCTCTACACTCGTAATTCTGGGCTCAAAAGAAAACTGAACATAAAGCCCTCTCTTCTTGGCATAATTAATCAATTCTTTCATCCAAGACAAGGCGAACTTGCTATTTTCCTGCGGATTATCTTTCAACTTTTCAGCTCCTGGTATACAGAATAAAGAATCATTATCCTTGATTTTCTGCTGCAAGAAAGCATTGTCATACATAATGTGCTTATTCCCATAAAAATAATTACCGGCTAAGGACAAACTGTCTCCCAAAGAAGTTTCATACCACTGTCCCGGATAGCTGTGAATGGTCAGTTTATTGAAACGCATACGTACTAATCTGTCGATATACTCCTTGGCGTCCTCTATATCATAAGAAGATATATCCATCGGAAAATTGACGTGTTGCCGAATACCTCTCCATCTGACAGTTGGCTTTATCAAAGTATCGAAAGGCTCTGCCATGCTTTTTTTCAGTTGCTTAGGAATAGAAGTCCCTGTCAAATCAAACAGACATCCCATCTTTTCCAAATACGTATAAACAGCATGCGTTATACCTATGTCATTTCCTGCACGGAATATAACCCGACCTTTACCATCGCAACTGAAGCCAAATTCTCCGTTCGACAGGCTGTCAACCCTATTAAACTTATACTTTTTTATCCGGCTTTTCGAATGTGATACATAATTTTCCAAATCTGAAACAGCAAGCTTTAATGTTTCAGATTGTCCTGACATCGAGCCATAATCAAACCGGGGACAATCAGAACACCCACACATAAGCAACAGACACAACAGACAGGTAAGAAACATTTTATTTTTCATAGCTATTGTCCTTTTTATCATTCAATACCCGCTCGACTTAATGATATATTGAGCAGATAAATAAAATCTTTTCCGTTGACTGAAGGCTAAAAACAAGCATACAGCCAACGGAAAGACATTTCATTTCCTGATTATTTTTCCAATACGATTAATTCTCCGGGCTTTGTTGATCGGTTAATAACTTCACCCGTAAATGGAGAAACCATTAATAACTTCTTCCCCTTTTCTGATAAAATCTTCACTGAAACGATTTTACCGTCTTTTTTCTCTGCGCTCACCAGGAATGCTCCACGTGCACGCAAATGATCAAATTTTATGTTTTTCCAAGCTTCAGGTACCGCAGGGAATATCCGAATTGTATCCGTATGGCTCTGCAAAAGCATTTCCTGAATCCCTGCTGCAAAAGCGAAATTCCCTTCAAGCGTAAACGGGCGGTAAGTAAACTTCGACTTACCGGTTCCGGACTGGTCGCCATTGGCATGGAAAGTATTTTTCAGACAGAAACAATCGGCAAAGGTTCTTAAAGCACGATACGCCCCCTCACCATCAAAGGCACGTGCTTTCATATTACCGAACCACGAATACGAATACCCACACCACCAGTCTGGTCCGCACGCCTCCATCTTCTTCAGCGTAGCATCAATAATCTTACGCGACGCTGCTCCTTGTGAATAGTCGATAAGTCCCAGCGGATGAATTGCCATGGCGTGTGAAAAATGGCGATGCGACTCAGCATACGGAAAACCTTTCGCAAAGGTAAGGGCTCCGGTTTCATCCAAATCGAAATCAGGCAACTGATTCCGCAGTTCATCCCAATGTTCAGCTTCCGTCTTCAAATTCAAAGCCAAAGCCATCTCTGAAGCCATCTTAAACAGATTGGAAACAAGAGACAAATCATAGTTGGTCATGGTCTTAAACCAGGCATTCAGCGAATTGTCAAAAATCTCCGGACTTGATGAATAAGGAAGCACACGCTTTCCCTCAGCATTCAGTTCTGTCTGGTTTTCCAGGAACAAAGCAACTTCTTTTACAAAAGGATAACCTTTTTCTTTCAAGAACAAATCGTCTGCCGTATATTTCCAATGCAAATAAAAATGCTGTGACAACCAGGCCGCAGTAGTTTGCGACATGGCATACTGAATCCATCCGCCCATCGGTTCACCGGTAAGCGTACACACTCCGGGAACATTCAGGCCCTCCTTCTCGAAATACTGTCTGGTAAAACTCCTGTAAACATCCCGCTGGTTCCAAAGCGTATTCAAATAACCGCTCTCTTCCTTCAAATGATTGCCGGTATACGTAGGCCAATAGCTTAACTGTGTATTCAAATCATGATGGTAGTCACCCTTCCATGGCGGAAGTTTACCATTGTCAGCCGTCCATACGGCTTGCAAGGAGATAGGATACGAATTTTCCCGGGCTACAGAACCCAGTTTATACATCTCATTGTTATATTGCTTTTGCAAAACGCTGTCAGGCAACGTCACAGACGACTGGTTCCAAAAATCAGTCCAGAAAGACAGATGCGTTTCATAATCTTTTTCAAGTCCACGCTGAAAAGCCTGTTCAACTTCAACTGAAGCCTCATCGCCCGATAAAGAAGAAGTCACGCTCCAAGCCCCGATACACTTTCCGTGTTCGTTTTTCCATTTTACCGCAACGTCATACGAAAAATCCTTCCATCCTTTTTGATGATACGTAATCATCCCTTCCTTTTCCGTAAGGACACCTTGCTTATATCCTAAAAGAGCCAAATCCTGCCCCGTTACGGGATCTACCGTTTCCGTCTTTTCTTTTTCATATACCGGAGGAACAATGGCCGGTACCACTGAATCCGGAATATTTTCAAGAACGAACCACCCTACCGGTTCCGTTGCATGGACAAACGTATAAAGCTTGGCCCCATTTTTCCAAGCCGTTTCGCAAACGGCATTCTTCAAATATAAATGTACATGCTCCACAGCCCCCATACGGGTAAACTCCAGCGCTGCCCCCGGTATTTTTGATGGTGCCGCACTTCGGTCGTAAGGCCAGTCGAACTTCTTCTGCACCGGCAGATAGTTTCCCTCAGCTATATGTTTCTTTACCCACGAAAACCTATAATTTTCTCCAGACAGGCTGTCAGCCGGACGCAAATCCCATAAATCGGTACGGTCCAGCGACATCCTCAAAACAGAATCCCGCTCCCATACCAAACTTCCTACGGTGGCATTACCCAAAGGGATACCTTCGTCCCAGGTTGCTGCCAACTTATCGAAAAACAAGTCACTCTTTGTGGGAGACAATTGCCATTCAACTTTATTTGAACACCCCACGGAACCAATCAGGAAAGTTCCACCTATACAGGTTTTCAATAATATACTGCAAATGTTTTTCATAATAATAACAACGATGATACGACTGACAAAGATAATATTTTTCAGTTGCAGAAGAACATGCCTCAGATTAGATTTTGCATCATAACTATTTATAAACGAAGTAATTTAAAAAAATTTCACGCACACTCCTCATGTATGCAGCAATCCTGCCGGACATTTGTATTTATGAATATGCAGAAGTATAAAAGGCTTGTTGCGGATTTTCTGTAAAAATGATTTACCCAAAGTCTTCATGACATGTATTTTCCATCAGGTCGGACTTTGTGCTGACCAAGTCCGACCTGTACCGTATAAAGTCCGACCTTGTTTCCCGAAAGTATTACGGCATACGAGATGGAGCCTCCCCAATCCTGCTGAAACGGCGAAAAAAGGATTGCACGCCCCGAAAAAGTCCAGATTAGCGAATTATTTTGTAATTTTGCCGCCAAAATTATCATCTGGGCACATGAATCTTATCATCGACATAGGAAACACCATTGCCAAACTCGTTGTATTTGAAGAAAACGAACCAATAGCGGAAATACACACGTCGAACCAGACGCTTGAAGCGCTGCCTGAGCTCATCCGTCAGTATCCGGACGTGAAGCGGGGCATTGTTTCCTCGGTCATCGACCTGAGCCGGCAGGCCCGAGAGCAACTGCAGGCTCTTCCTTTCAGCCCCATCGTGCTGAACAGCCAGACTCCCGTACCGATAAAAATAGGCTACCGCTCACCACAAACACTGGG
>URWP01000126.1 GCA_900551645.1 uncultured Bacteroides sp. | reverse complement strand
TAACGACCCTAAAACGGCCGTTTGATTGTAATTCATAACCTACATAAGATAGGCATTCATTAATCGCCTTTCTTTTTGTCTCAAAAATTTGATTATCTGTAAAACGCGCAGGGTTCAATACAATTTGGATGAATCTCAATATTTTGTTTGAACATTTATCAAAGTTCTGAACGGATGCAAGTGCACTGTAAAGCCTTTTCCATTTCGTTATTTCAGGAGTCACATCTTTAATATTACACTGCTGAAGGAAATAAGATATTTCAGATCCAGTAAGTCCATTCGATGTATCTCCTAGTATTTTTGAAATACGTTCCAATATACCTTGGTTTAAGCAATATCTTAGTTCCATAACTGTCAATATATATAAGTGTTATCAATAAATGTTGAACAAACTAATTTCATCAATGTCTATTACTGGAGTGTAACTATCCCTTACCCATTCAGTGCAAATTTTATATTGAGGAAACGCACCCTTATAGGGTTCATCTACCCAATCATTATTCCATAAATTAACGCCAGTCTCACCATTTACGATTTTACATATATTTTCAGTATATGTAACAGGGTGAGGCAAATTAAATGCTATACGTTGAATCCATATTTGAATTTCGCCAATATTCGGAAACCTCTGAAACTTCGCATAAACATTATTAACAATTCGCTCTCTTTCATCTGTCGAAGGAATTTTACTAAGGAGTTTACTGATGATAGAAAGAATTACCTTGTACGTTTTCGGACTATATAGTGCTATTTCTGTGAAAATTGATATCATCACAAGGTAATCGCCACAAATCGCAATTTTTTTGTTCAATCTTTGGGCAAAAGTTGTTAAAAGTTTTATTAGTGTACCGCTGTTTGGATGTTTTTTGGAAAATTGGTATATAAAAAGAGCCTCCTGCTGAAGATTGGACATTGTAGAGTATATCCTTTTCTGCGTTTTCCTATAAATTGGACCTTCTGAAATATATGCTTTCTTATCAGGTTTTATAGAATCACTGATGACATCTTCTGTCAGATATGTCTTTTTCCCATTCAATTGAAAATTGAGTTCTGCAAGAACTTCTTGAAGAAAGAATGCTATTCGTTCTGTATCCTCTTTTGAATTGCAAAAAATACGATAGTCATCTCGGTATCTTACTATATGATAGTTAGATATTCCATTTGTATTTAGTCTTTCGCTAAGTAGCTTATCTGCATACGCAAGTACTATTTCTGCAATAAAGTCAGATAACGTACTTCCCTGAGGTATACCATTTGTTTGACCATATTGCATACCTTGCATATAGTTGTCAATAATATTTCCCAATAGTCCTGACTTATTGCGTTTTTCTTTAGCTTGTTCTTTTCCCATCAATGCCCACGCAATGGTATGAGTATATATAGCACAGTAACAATTCGTAATATCGGTAACAAACATATATCTATAAGACAAAGCTAACTCAAGGCTTCTTTGTTCAACATTTTCCCACCAAGAACTTACTGATGCTGACATATGTGATTTGTCTGTGTCTCCTTTAACTTTAGGAATACTCGCAACTTCTATGTTTGGTACTTTCAGCTCAGCAAAGCGATCTTTTATCTCCTTCCAACTACTCTTATTTGTCATAGCCTTGACAAGCAGATAATAAAGGTATGGATTAATTAACTGAATAGGCCTATATGAATACTGTGCATCCTTCTTGACTAACATCTTATGATTTACGTTTTCATAATCAGAAGGCATTCTCTTAGGATCTTTTAGAATGTCTCTCAATTCTTTATTTCCGACAGAATTTTGGACATATTCTATCACGGGCTTAAAATCTATGTATTTGGGAAACTGCATATTACAATAGTTTTGCGATTCCAAGAAATACTGTCTTGCTTTTATATGCGAAAGTTCAAGAATGGTCTTCATCGACAATATTTTACTATATTTTTCTGATTGACTTTTATTATTGACGACACTTATGTGTTTATATATCTAAACTATCTTCTTTGAGTAAGAAATCAAATAACCCGACTGTGAGAATCCCTTCCTCATTTCGGCGAGGCATAATGTGATCTTTGACAACAATGATTTTCTTGAATGAATCATTGATATTCGTCAACGAACGGGATTCCTGTATTTCTTTCTCTCTATCCGGTATAGACAATGCCGACTGTATATAGTACTTCTTGCTGCCAAGAGTCGCTATAAAATCCACTTCAAGGTGGATGCGAGTCCACTTCCCGTCCTTATCCGGCTTCTTTATCTCCACCATTCCAACATCGACACTATAACCACGGACAATCAATTCATTGTAAATGATGTTTTCCATGATATGCGTTTCCTCTTGTTGGCGCATATCAAGAATGGCATTTCTTAAGCCAATGTCCGTAAAATAATACTTGGAAAGCGTATTGATGTACTTCTTTCCTTTAACGTCGTAACGTACAGCCCTATTCAAGAGGAACGATTCTGACAAGTAGTTCAGATATTTGGAAATAGTTTGACTGCCAATTTTCACATTTTTCAAACTTTTGAAAGTATTCGACAATTTTGTAGGGTTGCATGGAGCACCTATAGATGATGCCATAATGAGAAGTAATTCACGCATTTCATTCTCATTCTTGATTTTGTGCCTCTCGATAATATCTGCCAAATAAACAGTCTCAAATAGATTTTTCAGATAGTTTATCTTCTTTTGTTCGGTTTCAAATGACTGGACAAGAGGTAAACCACCGTAGGTGAAGTATTCGCGCCACGCATCTTGTTTGTCTCCACCTTTAGCCAAATAAAATTCAGAAAAAGACAGAGGATTTACATGAATCGTCTCTCCCCGGCCTCTAAACTCCGTTGGAATATCGGATGACAGGAAATGGGAATTGCTTCCTGTTACATACGTATCGGCATTTTCGATATGGCGGAAACTGTTCAATACATCGACAAATTCATCCATCAGCTGTACCTCATCAATAATGATATAGTAAAGTTCCTTGTCCTTGATTCTGTCGTGAACATAGTGAAGCATCATATCCGGATTCCTTAAATCCTTGTTCATCCGATCTTCAAGGTCAATCCGGATAATGTGATCATCTGCAATTCCATTTTCCAACAAATAGTGGTAGAATAAAACATTCAGCAGGTATGACTTGCCGCATCTGCGGATTCCTGTCACTACCTTGATAAAACCATCTTGACGGCTTTCTATCAGTTGCTGAAGATATCTGTCTCTTTTTATTTCCATCATCACATTAAATTTCTGCCAATATTGGCATTTTTTTACAATACAAAGGTAATGACTATAATCCGTCCATGCAAGGATTATATTATTTTTTTGCCAATATTGGCACTTATATATTATGGACTACCCGTTGGCGGAATTAATTTAGTGCATACTTAATTCTGCCAATGGGCTTGTTGTTGATGAAGTTTACGTATTGCAGAATGGTAAGTGCACTAATTTTGCCGATGATTCTGGCAAACAAACCATTCGTTATTTTCGCATAGTTTCTGATGGCCAAGAACTGGTCTGTAAGTTGTGAGAATATTGTCTCAATCCTCTTTCTTGCCTTTGCAAACGGAATGAATGTCGGCTTCCAGTCCTTCTGGTTGAGCCGATACGGACACTCCAGTCTTATGTGTGCGGTTTCGAACAAGTCAAGCTGTACATCAGCTCCAATATACCCTTTGTCGCCATAGATGCTACAGTCGTGATAAGCATGTTTCACATCCTTCATATAATGGAGATCAGCCGCACTTGCCTTTGAGAGATCATAGGAATGGATAACTCCACATAACCAACAGAGAGCGTGTAACTTATAACCAAAATAATACGTGTTCTGCGAAGCGCAGAAACCGAAGTCTGGAGCTTGCGAGAAATCACCGGTACGTCCCATCTTGCATCGTTTCCCTCTTGCAACCCTACAGACCTCTATTGGCTTGGAGTCAACAAAGAATTGTTCCTCTCCACCATCCATTTCCATGGCAACCCTTTTGCGCAGTTCCTCACACAAGCCTGCAGTTTTCTTCCTGCGGTCATTGAACTGTCTCCTTGATATGAGATTGGGAATGCAGTCCTTGTACTCTTGCAATTTATAGTCGAACAACCACTTCTCACTATCAATGCTCTCTGTCTCTGCTGTCAGGGACAGTGCCACTACTTCCAAGTCAGAAAACTTAGGAACAGGACCACGGCGTGGAACATTACCCGATTCATTGACGAGATTTTCAGAGAATTGCTTGCATATCTCAAGTATTTTGACGAATTTTGTATAAAGGTTGTACATACGATGGTTTGAACTTAATGTTTTGATTGTCGCTAAGTTACTAAAAATCAACGATATGTGCAACTTTTTACTCATCTTTATCAACTTAAATTAATTCCGCCAACGGGTAACAATCAATTAAAAAACAACTTGTTATGGTAAAGAAATTTTTAACAATCATGTTTGCTTCAGTGATGGCAATGCTCGCTTTCACTGCTTACAGCAACGACGATGAGCCACAAGGACCGTCTGGAGAAAAAATGTTGGAGAATATCGACAAGATAATAGTCGACCAAGCTGATGCCGGAAATCTCTATCAGAAAAAGGATGATGCTGCCCGGTTTATATTGGTAGCAGACTCAAAGGAGGCTGCCCATGGAGTGTGTGAGAAGTTCATTCTCGATCAGTGGGACGGAAAGCAACGCACAGTCAAACTCCCTGACAACTGCGGCAGAATCTCACTCACACCCGGTTCGGACGAAAGTATCTTTTACACCGTTTCGTTCAATGCTCTCAAGAATTTCAAAGAACCGGACATGACAGTCGTAATCGTTCCGGAGGAATACATGGACGGGGATAATCTTGCTATAGACCAATACTTCCCGGCAAGATGGACTGAAAAATGTCCCAATTGTGGTCATAAGTGGAAAACATTTGCATCCGGACCATATACATGCTCCGAATGTGGTCATAAGTTTGATTAGTATGCACAATACTTTCCGCGCTATCTTGGCAATGACAACGTTCCTGGTAACAGGAGCGTTGTCATCCTGTAATCATACCGATGAGTTGGAGCCGGAATCTCCGGCACCACAGATTGTTTTTCTCTTCTCTCCGGGGGGATTGGGTGACATGAGCTATAATGACCGTATACTTGAGGGTGTTCAGAGATTCAAGATGGAAAACGGAGATATAGACATCTATATCTACTCCCCGGAATCCCTGCAAGAGGCTGAGAAAATTTTTGCGGACTGGCTTGAACGTCCCCAAAGCAGCATACCCGTGCTTTTTGTATTAGGTAGCAGTGATTATGAGCCAATGGCGGAACTTTATCTGGCAGAACACGACTTGACACCCAACAAAAGTATTCTGCTTTTTGAAAGCCGGAAACAGTATAAGGACGAGAACATCCATACCTTCCAGATTTCGATGTTCGGGGCTTCATACCTTGCAGGAGTATGTGCAAGAAAATGTTCTGAGATGACACCTCTGGTGCTGCTTGCCAATAATACCGACAGCCCCATCAACATAGCCAAGGACGGTTTTATTGCAGGCTATGGCAGTGACTGCGATGTGGAGTATCTGGCGGATGATTGGACGGGATATGTGTCGGCTTCGCTCGCTTACCGGAAAATGAGCGATTGGGCGGTTGATTACGACTTCATCTTTCCGGTGGCAGGTGGCTCCAACGCCGGTATATACCGCTACTCCCGTGAATTTGAGGTCTCACCGTACCTTGCAGGTATGGACATCGATCAGTCAAGCCTCTCCAACCGGATTACGGGTTCGGTCATTAAGCATATTGACCAATTGATTTACAGGTATCTGACGGAATGGGTCGTCACAGGGGATATGCCGGAGAACCAACTTTACGGTCTTGAAAGCGGGTATGCCGACTGGCTGGTCGCACCCCGATACGTGAATGATTTCAGCAGCTTAGTCAATGGAATGCGCCCTCAGGCTATGATTTTTGAGAAAGAGTATTATGAAACAAGTGGTTATTAAACTTATTGCACCGCTCCTCTGCCTGATTGGTCTGTGGAGCTGTTCGGACGATGAGCCTTCCCTGTCTCCTGACAACAAGCAGTGGACAGAGAAGGTTGTTGCCGTGGTGCTTCCCATGGAGAAAGGGCTTGATGTGCATTGGAAAAGGACATTGGGAATGTTTACAACCAACTTTGAGCGTGCATTCAAGAACCACGAAGCGGGTATAAGGTTAAAGTTTGAATACTACGATGAGGCAAAGACCGATGTGCGGGAACTTGCCCGGTCGCTGGCATTCAACGACGAGGTGTATGCCGTAATCGGCGGGCTGTATTCTTCCAATGCGGCAATCCTCGCGGCGGAACTGACTATTGTGGGCAAAACATTCTTCACTCTCGCCACCGCCGAACAACTGGTTCGTGCATACGCATCGACAGGCTATCTTTGGGCGATGACCGAGACCGACATTACGCAATGTGAGGTGCTTCTCTCCAAGGTGATTAACTATGAGGGTAAAAGTGTGGCACTTTTGGTCAAGGAGAACGACGGTTACGGACAAACGTTCATTGACTGGTTCGCATTTCAAGCACGCGAACTGGGCTTGGAAAACATGGGATGCTATGCTTACACCTCTGACAATATAGCTGATGTGTCTCGCCAAGCCATGCAGTCAGGTGCAGAGTATGTGATATGTATCCCCTCTGAAATAGAAGAGATGAAGCCGATGCTTGAAGCGCATAAAGCACAAAGTCTGAACGGGCGCAGTGTACCGCGGATGGTGTTTTCGGATACCGCCTACGGTGCGGATGTACTCAAGATTCACGGTGATGCCGCCGAAGGCATAGAGGGAGTCGCATTTGGTGCCGACCCTGAGTCGGGGTTTGACGTAAGTTACAGGACCTTTTTCAATGCTACGCCTACTCTTGGAGAATCTCAGCTCTACGATGCCGCTATGCTCATCGGCTATGCCGCATGGTACCAGCAGTTCAGACCGGAGTTGTCGTTACAGAAATCATTAAGGGCCGTTGTTTCGGGTGAAGGCTTGAACATGGGCAGCTGGACAGGTGAGGATATGGGGCTTGTGGTGGATGCGCTCGCTGCCGGAAAGTCGCCCTATGTCCGTGGAGCGTCAGGACATTTAAGGTTCGATGCCAAGGTGTTTACCAATGTACTTGCCACCACTTACTATAATTTCAAGGTTTACAACGGACAGTACATCATCCTTGACTATAACACCAGCGACGGGGGGAACCGCACGGATGCGACACTTGCCGGTTGGAACTGGAAAGCCTCCCGGATGCAGGATTTCGACAATTCAGGAGAATTCAATTACCCTGCACATACCGGCAACTGGGCACTCCTTGTCGCTTCCTCCAAGGAATGGACCAATTACCGCCATCAGGCAGATGTGCTCGCTATCTATCAGCAGCTCAGACAAGCCGGATATACCGACGACCGTATCATTCTCATTGTCGAGGATGACTTAGCCGATAATATATCAAATCCCAACAAGGGAGTCATACAGGTGACTATCGGGGGAAACAATGTATACGAAAATGTAGAGATTGATTATCGTATGTCATCGTTGAATACAAAAGATATACTTGCCATTCTCAGTGGCGAAAAAAGCGAAAAACTGCCCACGGTAATCGAATCTACTGAGAACGACAACCTGTTCGTTTTCTGGAGCGGACACGGTGTGCCGGGGGCCATGTGTTGGGATGAGGAAGCTTACGCCATGACAGGCGATAAACTGTCTTCTGTTTTTGAGGATATGAACCGCAAAAGGCGTTACCGTAAACTTCTCATGATGGTGGAGGCTTGTTTTTCGGGCGGTGTGATGAAGCAGTGTGAGGGCATCCCCGGGATGCTGTTC